>NZ_JBHVYK010000066.1:0-14708 GCF_042880855.1 Streptomyces sp. NPDC058291 | reverse complement strand
AGCCCGTCTTATGCCGCTCCCGGCACGGGGGGGGGCTACACCGCGTAACGTGGGGGCCGGGGTCACGCCCGGGTGTCACCGCACCGTCTGACCGCCGGGCGCGTGCCCGACGGCGGTCATGACGCGCGCGGCCGCGGTGCCGGCTACGACTGCGCAGGGTTTCCCGTTGAGGGTGAAGCCCTTCGGTGCGGGGTTGCCGCCGCTGTAGGCGGCGTTGAAGCCGATCGTGGTGGAGGCGCCGGTGGGCAGGGCCGCGTTCCAGCCGGTGTCCTTGACGGTGACCGCCGCGGCGTTCTGCGACCAGGTGCCGTTCCAACCCTGGGTGATCTTCTGGTTGCCCGTGAAGGAGAAGCCGAGCTGCCAGCCGTTGACCGGAGCGCCCTGGTTGGTGATCCTGACGTTTCCGGTGAAGCCGCTGCCCCAGTCGGTGCTCACGCTGTAGCCGATGGTGCAGTCGGCGGGAGGCGCGCTCGTGGTGGTCAGGGTTACCGGGGCCGACGCCGGCGAGCTGCGGCCGGCGGTGTCCTTGGCCACGACCCGGAAGGTGTACGCGGTGGCCGGGCTCAGTGCGGTGATCGTGGCGGTGGTGGCCGGGGCGTTCACCGTGGCGACCGGGGCGGACCCGGCGGGGTCGCCGGAGAAGACCTGGTAGGACGCCACCGGGGCGGACCCGGCGGTGGAGGCGGCCCAGGTCAGGGTGGCCCGGTCGGCGCCGATCGCGGAGGCCGCCGGGGTGCCGGGGGCGGAAGGCGGCGTGGTGCTGGTCGAACCGGCCGGGATGACGTACTCGGTGATCGAGTACGCCGGGAAGTTGCCTGTGAAGGCGCCGCCCGACAGTGGCTGGTCGGCGGCGTGCTCGACCTTGGTCAGGTCGGTCTGGCCGTAGCGGTAGACCTGCGCGGTGGCAGGGAGGGCGGTGCGGCCGGTGACGGAAACGGGCGCGGTCAGGTCGCCGGTGGTCTTGTTGATCACCATGACCGTCGTCGCGTGGTCGGAGCTGCGCTCGGCCGCGTAGACCGAGAGGGTGTCCTGGTCGGCGCTGGCGGCCTTGACGGCGGTGTCGCCGAAGGCGCCGCCGTTGCCGTCGTAGTCGAGGAACATCCGGAAGGCGTAGGCACCGGGGTCGGTCGCCTTCGGCGGTGACCACAAGGTGGCCAGGTCCAGGCCCTCGCGTCCGAAGATGCCCAGGACGTCGGCCTCCGCCAGGGCGCCGTTGATGTGGTCCAGCGCACCCCAGTTGTACTCGGTGACGGCCAGCTTGGTGCCCGGGTAGTTCTGGTCGACCAGCGAGCGCATCCGGGGAATGAACTGGATGGGCTGATTGATCCAGCTCTCGTCCACGTAGGACGGGTCCCACAGCTGCCTGGTGGAGCGCAGCCGCAGCGCCTGGGTCGCGGCGTCACCGGCGCCGGCCAGCGCCACCCCCGCCTGCTGCGGGTAGACGTGCTCGTCGAAGTAGTCCAGGATCCGGCGGCCGTGGGCCTGGTCGTACGCCTTCATCTGCTGCAGGTACCAGGGGGCGAACTGCACACCGCCGTGCGCCGCCCGGTCCGGCGGGTCCGACCAGCAGCTGCCGCCCTGCTTGCTGCAGACGTCCTGGTCGAGGCCCGAGTAGATCAGGGAGTTGAAGCCCCAGCCGACCGGGCCGAGGGTCTGCGCGCCGGCGTCGGCGTCCTTGATGGCGGCGCCGGCGGCGTAGGTGCTGTCCCGCATCTCGTCGTAGCTCGCGCCGGTCGGGTGCACGTCCCGGTGGGTGGCGTGCCACAGGTCTGGTTCGTTGTCGAGGTTGTAGAAGCGCACCCCGCCGTTGCCGGCCTTGCCGTAGGCGCCGTCGAGGTACTGCACCCAGCCCTTGGTGAAGTCCGCGCCGATGGCGATGCTGGTGTCTGCCGGGTCGTTCCCGGTGATGTCGGTGCCGTCGGGCTTCTTGCCGTTGCCGCAGTCGGGCCGCCACTGGGCGTCGCTGCCCTGCTGGGGACCGTACTTGGCGATGCTGAAGCCGCAGGCGTCGTTGCGGGCCGCCGTCGTCCGGCCTACCAGCGGCACGGTGAGCACCGAGTCGGTGCCGGTCCTGCGGTTCTGTTCGACGAACCTGTCGGCCTGGGACCCGGCGGGCAGAGCCGCCGGGTCGTTGTCGTAGTGCAGGTTCTCGAAGTACCAGTCGGAACCCGCGTTGTAGGCGTCGAGTTTGTAGTTGTACCGCGTCGTCGCGTTGCCGCCCCAGCGGCTGAGCGGCAGGCGCAGTTCCTGGGCCAGCGCCTCGTCGGCGAAGTTCATGCCGTAGATGTGCGGATCGATGGCATGCCGTCCGGTGGTGGCGTCCACGCTGATCGCCGGACCCGCGGCGTCGGTGGCGGCGACCGCGCGGGCGGCCTGGCCGGTTTCCGGTCGCGCCACGCCCGCTTGCGCGGGACCGGCCAGGCCGGCGCTGCTCACCACCAGGGCCAGCGCCGCGAGAGCGGCTCTCGGTGCCGTATGCATGGTCTTCTCCTCAATGGCCTTATGGAGTCCGGCCGTTGGCCGCACGACGCATGTGCACATGCGACGGCGTACCCGGCGATGACACCGAGCGGGAGAACACCGAACGGCCTGACGTGGGGAATGGCTCGCGGTGGTGCGGCGGTGCGGTCGTGCCTGGTGCGTCGCGGCCCGGCGCGACACGAGGTGCGATGTCCGCGCGGGCGCGCGGCCGTGCGATCACGAGCATCGGCGAGTGGGAGCGCTCCCACTCTTCGCCGGACGGGGGCGCGATCATCCTTCCGTCAAACGGGAGAGGTGCGAAGATCGACCGGTGCGAGTCCCGCGCGGCCCCGCGGTCGAGCCGGGCCGGGTATGAACCACACCGATCCGAAACGTTCTCATCACTGGGTGATGATTTCTGCTCCGGGACTCTAGGGTCGACCTACGAGAGGCGTCAAGAAGCCGTACAGCCAGGAATGAGACGAGGTCGCCTACGTGGCTCTGTGCGGCGGGCGGCGGGAGGTCGGCTCCGAAAAGTCCGGACCGGCGGCCGTGGACTTCGTCCCATGAGCACGACCGGCGAGGATCGCCCGTCGGGTGCCTCGGCCGCCGGGCCGTTGACGCTCTTGGGGGCGCCCGTCCGGGCCATGGCTTCATCTCTCAGCCCGCCGGGGACGGGAAAGCGTTCGCACTGGCCAGCCGCTCCACAGGACGAGGTCACCGCGCGCCCCGTGGGTCAGCGGGTCAGCGCATCCTCCGTCCGGCCGGGCTGGGTCTGAGGAGTCTGCCGGAGGGTCAGCTGCTCACCCTCGACATCGATGTTGGGCAACGTTCGCCGCAGGAACCGGGGCAGCCACCACGCGGCGTGCCGGAGAACGGCCATGGCCGCGGGGACGAGGGTCATGCGGACGACGAAGGCGTCGAGCAGGACGCCGACGGCCAGTGCGAGGCCCATGCCCTTGGTCACCTGGATGTCGGCGAAGATGAAGGACCCGAAGACACTGACCATGATGACCGCCGCGGCGGTGACGACCTTCGAACCGTGTCCGAAGCCCTGAACCATGGCGTCGACGGGACTCTTGCCCTTCGTGTGCTCCTCACGCATGCGGGAGACGAGGAAGACCTCGTAGTCCATCGCCAGGCCGAAGAGGATTCCGACCAGGAGGATGGGCAGGAAGCTGATCACCGTGGGGCTCGCCTCGGTGCCCAGTACGGAGGAGAACCAGCCCCACTGCAGGACGGCGACCAGGACGCCCAGAGACCCGCCGAGGGAGAGCAGGAAGCCGAGGGCCGCCTTGAGGGGTACGGCGATAGAACGGAAGACCAGGGTGAGCAGGAGAACAGCCAGCCCCATCACCAACAGGCAGTAGACCGGCAGAGCGTCGGTGAGCTTCGAGGCGACATCGAGGTTGACGGCCGTGGTGCCTGTGACGTCGACGTCGGTGTCAGTTCCGCGTTCGATGCCGTCGCGAGCAGTGCGGATGTCGGTCAACAAACGCTCGGTGCGCTCTGACTGGGGTCCGCTGCCCGGCGTGACACTGACGACGGCCGCGTCTCCCGTCCTGCTGAGCACCGGAGCGGTGACCGAGGCGACGTCGGGCAGCTTCGCCACCGCATCGGCTACGGCCTTCGCGGCCGACCGGGTGGCGGCGCCGCCGTCTCCCTGGACCAGGATGGTCAACGTACCGCTGTAGCCGGGCCCGAATCCCTCGTCGGTCATCTCCTGCGCGCGGACGGCCTCCTCGCTCGAACTGGGCCGGGCGAGTCCGAGCCGCAGGTCTGCGACCGGTATGGCCAGTACGGCCAGTCCGACCGTGCCCAGGAGGAGCACGCTCCAGCGGCGCCGGGCCATCAGGCTCGCCCACCGCCGGCCTGCGGTGACGTCTCCTGCTCGCCGTTTGTCCTGCGCCTTCTGAGCCGACCTGCGCAGCGCCGGGACGCGGCTCGAGGCGATCCGCGGGCCGATCAGGCCCAGCAGAGCGGGAAGCAGGGTGAGGGCCAGCAGTACCGCGACGACGACCGTGAGGGCGGCGCCCAGTCCCATGACCGAGAGGAACGGAATCCGCACCACTGTCAGTGCGGTCAGAGCGATGACCACCGTGGCACCCGCGAACGTCACGGCCGAGCCCGCGGTGCCCACGGCGAGCGCGGTCGACTCCTCCGCGTCCATCCCGTCCCTGACCTGAGTCTGGTGCCGGGAGACGATGAACAGCGCGTAGTCGACGCCGACGGCCAGCCCCAGCATCACGGCCAGGATGAGGGCAGTGCTGTCCATTTCGACGACGTGGGTGAGGGCCAGCAGTGACAGAGCCCCGATCGCGACGCCCAACAGAGCGGTGGCCAGCGGGATGATCGCCGCCCGCAACGAGCGGAACACCAAGACCAGCACGATCAGGGTGACGAGCACGCCGGCCGCTTCGCCGGGACCTCCGGCGGCCGTCGGCACCGGATCGAACGCGCTGCCGCCCAGGGTCACCGTCAGTCCGGCGGAGCGGGCCTGGTCCGCGGCCTCCTCGATGGCCGCCGTGGCGGCCGAGTCGATGTCGCCGGCCTTGTCCGCGGTGAAGGTGACCGACGCGATCCCGGTACGGCCGTCGCGCGAGACGGTGCCGGCGGCGGCCGCGGGCGCCGCCGCGGACTTCACGCCGGGCACGGTGTCGATCGAGGCCACGGCCTTGCGCACCGCGGCTCCGTCCGCCCCGGCCGTCACCGTCCGGCCCGCTGCGGTCCTGAAGACGATCTTTCCCATGACGCTGTCACCGCCGGACGGGAATTCCTTGTCGAGGACGTCGAGGGCCCGCTGGGCTTCGGTTCCCGGAATGCTGCTGGCGGAGGAGAACGGCTTCATGAGGGTGACGGCCGCCGCCGCGAGAGCGATCAGCAACACGAGCCAGCCGGTGATCACCGTCCATTTCCGCCGGTAGGAGAACTTCCCCAGGCGGTACAGGAACGTGGACAAGAAAGCTCCCTGGATACGAAGGCGCGGATACGAAGGGCGGAAGCGCGGCAGAAGACACGAAGGCGCGGCCCCGCATCCGCGACGCTAGGAGCCGTGCCGGACGATGAGCGCGGTTCCGCCCCGCCCGAGCCGGTTCTCACACGGAACTCCCATGGAAGATGTCCGAAGCGGCAGGCAGGCTTGAGCGCGGGATCCGGTGACCGTTCCGGGTCCCGTGGCATGTGCGGGAAGGGTTCACGGATGAGCGACGACGGGACCGTCGACACGCACCAGGGGGCGGGGCGCAGGGCGCCGAGCGGGCAGGGGCGTCTTCTGGTGGTCGACGACGAACCGGCGATCGTGGACACCGTCGCCCGGTTCCTGCGCTTCCTCGGCTACGAGGTGCGCACCGCCGACTCCGGGCGCGAGGCGCTGACGCTGGCACGGGACTTCATGCCCGAGCTCATCCTGCTCGACATCATGCTGCCGGACAGCGACGGATTCGAGGTTCTGCAGCGGATCCGCGGTGACGGCCTGCCGGTCGCCGTCGTCTTCCTCACCGCCCGCGACACCCGCAAGGACCTGGTCCGCGGGCTCACCGCGGGTGGGGACGACTACATCACCAAGCCCTTCGGGCTCGACGAGGTGGCCGCACGGATCGGCGCCGTGCTGCGCCGCACCCGGGTACAGCGCCCGAGCGATCCCACGCTGCGGGTCGCCGACCTGACCCTGAACACCAGGACACGGGAGGTGAAGCGCGACGGTGCCGTCGTCGACCTGTCCCCGACCGAGTTCCGGCTCCTGCGGTACCTGATGCTGCGCCAAGGGCAGGTGGTCACCCGCGCCCGGCTGCTGGAGCACGTCTGGTCCTACGACTTCAACGGCGACGACACCGTGGTCGCCACCTACATCAGCTACCTGCGCCGCAAGATCGACGGTCAGGGCGAACGCCTGATCCGCACACACCGAGGCGTCGGCTACAGCCTGCGGGGCCCCCTGTGCTGAGCGCCCGGTGGTGGCGCAACCGGCCCCTGAGGACGCGACTGAGCCTGCTGATCATGACCGTGTCCAACCTGGTCCTGACGATCGCGTGCATGGTGACCTTCAGCGCGCTCAGGAGTTCGCTGTACGACCAGCTCGACCGTCAGCTGGCCGCCAGCACCTCCGGCATGGCCGCCGCGGCCGCCTCCGGTGTGAGCGTCACCGGCAAGCGCTTCGCAACGTACGGCTGGGTCAGGGCGGGCGGTGACCTGTACATCGCCGTCCTCCGAGGCGACGAACGCCCGGCCGGACCCGGCCCGCGTTACCCCGACCGGCCACCGCGCGCCGACACACCGGTGACCGTGCCGGCGGCCCGGTCTTCCAGCACGCAGAAGTACCGGCTCGCCACCACCGCGCTGCCCGACGGCCGGACGGCGGTGGCGGCCGTGAGCACCGCCGCCACCGAGGCCGCCGTCGGCAGGGTCGTCCGGGTCGTCATCGCCGTCGAACTGCTGGGAGTCGCCCTGCTCGTGCTCCTGAGCACCGTGATCGTACGGCGCTCGCTGCGTCCTCTGGAGCACGCCGCCATGACCGCGGACCGCATCGCCGGTGGCGACTTCGCGCAGCGACTGGTGGACGTCCGTGAGGCCTCGCGGACCGAGGTGGGACGGCTCGGAGCCGCCCTCAACCGGATGCTGGACCAGATCCATGCCGCCCTCGCCGCCCGCGATGCCTCCGAGGACCGGTTGCGTCAGTTCGTGGCGGACGCCTCTCACGAACTGCGGACCCCATTGCAGTCGATCCGCGGCTACGGCGAGCTCTACCAGCAAGGAGCCCTGCCCGACGCTCACGCGGTCGACGAGGCCGTCGACCGCATGCTGGCCGAGGTCCACCGCATGACCCGGCTGGTGGAGTCGCTGCTGACGCTCGCCCGCGTCGACGAGGACGACCTGGCCGACCTCGAACCGGTCGACCTCAGCCGGGTGGTCACCGAATCCTGCCGTGACGCGGCGGCAGTCGAACCCGAGCGTCCGTGGACGGTCCGTGTCGCCCCCGGTGTGACCGTACGGGGTGACGAGGCACAGCTCCGCGGCATCGTCGGCAACCTCCTCACCAACGTCCGCATGCACACACCGTCCGACGCGGCCTGCTCCGTCAATCTCTCCACGCACGACCGGCATGCCGTTCTGCGCGTCCAGGACCACGGCCCGGGCATTTCGGCGGACGCACTGCCGCACGTATTCGACCGCTTCTACCGCGCCGACAGGAGCAGAAGCCGGGCACGCGGAGGCAGCGGTCTCGGGCTCGCCATCGTCGCCGCCGTGGTGGACCTGCACGACGGCATCGTCCGCCTCGAGAGCCCGGGTGACGGGACCACCGCGGAAGTGACCTTTCCCCTTCTGTGAGGTGTCGACTCCCCACTGCGCCCGATGAGGGAAGCTCCGTCGGGCGCAGTGCCACCGTCAGCTGGACCAGCGCAACGGTCGTCCAGGGCCTTGGCGAAGGCGACTCTCGTTCCCCGGTGCTTCGCCCCGCCCGTTGTGGACGAGGCCGACTTGAGCCTCGACCGACGGCCGGCTTCTCGCCGACCGGTGGAAGACGCGACGGCTGAACCCGCCGAACCGGCTGTGGGGTTCGAACGGCGTTGCCTTCGGGCCGGCCGCGCGGCCGTACGTGGCGCACTTCCTCGCCGGGCAGTTCCTCGCCGGGCGGATCAGCGCCGTGGATCCCGCCACGGGCGACGTCGACACCGCGAGCCTGCCGCACCACCCCGCGGGAGGACGGGCGCGTCGGGTGCGTGTCAGGGCGTGTCAGTGCGGGCTCCGTGGAGCCGCTCCCCTCACTAGGGTGGCCGACACGGACCTGGCCGACGTGCCGGGATTGCGTTCGCCGCAGGTGTGTCGTGGCTCCGGGCGCCCCGAACGAGGGGCGGCGGGCGGCCGGCCGATCCACCGAGGCGCGGGCCGCGTCCGCCATGTCCTGCCGAGGCGCGCCCTGTGTCTGCCGTCATGCCGAAAGGGAACAGCCATGAGTTCTGCCCCGACCGTTTCGACCACGGCCCTCGTCACCGGTGCGTCCTCCGGCCTCGGCACGGAGTTCGCCTCCCAGCTCGCAGCCCGAGGGCACGACCTGGTCCTCGTGGCACGCTCCGGGGACCGGCTCGAGGAGCTCGCCGCCGAGCTGACGCGGGTCCACGGCGTCAAGACCCATGTGCTGGTGCAGGATCTCGCGCAGCCCGACGCGGGCCGGCGGGTGGCCCGTGAACTGGCCGATCGGTCCCTGCAGGTCGACCTGCTGGTCAACAACGCCGGGTTCGGCACCGCCGGACGGTTCGAGGAGATCGCTCCGGACCGCGACCACGACATGCTGATGGTGAACGTCGTCGCACTCGTCGATCTCACCCATGCGCTGCTGCCGGGCATGCTGGAACGCGGTAAGGGCGCCGTCCTCAACGTGGGGTCGACGGCCGGCTACCAGCCCAGCCCCTACCTGACCGTCTACAGCGCGTCGAAGACCTTCGTGTTCAACTTCTCGCTGGCGCTGCGCCAGGAGTACCGGGGGAGGGGCATCCGGGTGACGGCCCTGTGCCCCGGCCCGGTCGAGACGAAGTTCTTCGAGGTGATCGGCACGCGCAACGCAGCCGTCGCCGGCAGCTTCACCACTCCCGAGCCGGTCGTGCGGACGGCGCTGAAGGCCCTCGACCGGGACCGCGCCTACGTGACGCCCGGCTTCGCCAACGCCGTCTCCGCGCACCTGACCCCGCGGCGACCGCGCACCCTGGTGGCCTGGGTCGGCGAGAAGATCTGCCGCAAGGCCCTGCGGCCCGACCAGCGGGTCCAGGCCCACGCCACCGCGTAGCCGACACCCGCCTCTCCCTTCCGGCCGTCGGCGGCAGCGCTTGTCGGCCGGGAGGGCGCGGCCGCCGACGGCGCTCAGCCGAAGCGGTCCGGTGAGAGGAAGTCCAACGGCGCCGCCGAGGGCGTGCCCGTGACGAGGTCCGCGACCGCCTCCCCGATGCCGGGGGCCTGGGCGAGGCCGTGGAGGCCCGCGCCGCCCGCGACGATCACACGGGGGTCGCCGCCGGGGCGGCCGAGCACGTACAGTCCGTCCGCAGCGCGGGTGCGCGTGATCACCGCCACCCGGGCGGGAACCGTCTCGAGACCCGGCACCTTGGCCGGCAGCAGGCGCGACAGGTCCGACCAGTCCTCGGCGACGACCGAACGGTCGGTGTCCTCGGGGTCGGACGGCTTGACGGCGGCCATGGCGTCGTACAGGCCGAGTCCCACGCCGTGACCGTCCCGGTCGCCGCCGCCCCACAGGATGCGTCCGTCGTCCAGTTCCCGTCTGAACGACGGGAAGCTCTCCGGGCCGAAGCCGCTGTCCGCCTCCAGCTCGCGGAACCAGCTCAGGGGCGCGCGGACCGTCTGCAACGACAGCCCGGGGAACAACGTGGGCAGCCAGGCGCCTGCGGCCAGCACCACCTGACGTGCCGTCAGGCAGTGGTGCGCCAGGTGCAGGCGGACCCCGCCCGGTATCGGCTCGACCCGGGTGACGCGGGAGTCGGTGACCGTGCGGGCGCCGGCCCGCTGCGCGAGGGCCAGCGTGGCCCGCAGGGCGGGCTCCGGTCGGACGACGCCCGCGGACGGCTCCCACACCCCCATGTGATGACGGGGTATGCCGGTGTGGCGGGGGTAGCGGAAGCGCAGGGCGGAGGCCGTGAACGTCCGCACCGGGACACCGTGGGTGCGCGCCGCGCGCAGCGTGCCGCCCGCGACCCGTCCGTTCTCCGGCCCGATGACCAGGCCGCCGCACGCGCTGAACACGCACTCCCGCCCGGCACGGTTCCCGCGCCCGGCGTCCGCGAGTTCCTCCCACAGCTCCCTCGACCGGCGCGCCAGCGGCACCAGCCCGGGATGCTCCGGGCGGGCGACCCGGAGCAGGCGGGAGCCGCCGTGCGAGGAGCCGAGCGCATGGCCGGGGGTGAAACGCTCCAGCCCGACGACGTCGACACCGCGGGACGCCAGCCGCCACACGGCGGCCGCTCCCCACGTTCCCAGCCCTACCACCGCGGTCTCGGCGTCCCAACGCGTCATGCCGGCCTGCTCTCTGCCGCTCGTCACCCTGCCGGGCACCAGCCGACCATTCGCGCACGGCGCCATGCATGAGTAACCGGCACTCACCTGGGGCCGGCCACCCGCGCCCGGGCGGCGGCGTCAGGCGCTGTCGGGCGCCGGGCTCGGGCCGCGCTTTGGAGTACCTGAGTACTCATGCGTCCGCCCTCTCCCGCGTGATCACCTCGGAGGGCGGTGTGGTGCGGGCCGCGACGACTGTTGGAGGTTTCGATGCAGTTCCGGGTACTGGGACCCCCCGCGATCTACGACGACGTCAAGCAGCGGGCCGTTCAGCTGACCAGTCCGAAACAGCGGGCGCTGTTCGGGGCGCTGCTGATCCGTCTGGGGACTCCGGTGCCGACCGACGAACTCATCCACGAGCTGTGGGGGAACAGCGTGCCGGACAAGGCCGGCAACGCGCTGCAGGCCCACGTCTCGCGGCTGCGGCAGCAGTTGATCGAGCTGGAGCCCGCGCGGGCGAACACCCCGCGGCTGGTGGTGCGCGGTCCCGGCTATGTGCTGCAGGGGCGCCCCGACGCGCTGGACAGCGTGCAGTTCCGGCTCCAGGTGACGCGGGCCAGGCGCATGGTCGAGTCCGATCCGCATGCCGCGGTGCTGCTGCTGCGCAAGGCCCTCGGCCTGTGGCGCGGCCGGGCACTGGACGGGGGCTCGCGCGGACCGCTCTGTTCGGCCGCCGCCGCCCGGCTGGAGGAGGAGCGGCTGGTGGCCCTCGGGGACCTGTGCGAGGCCTCGCTGCGCACCGGGCAGTACCAGCAACTCGTGCAGCAGCTCGAGGAGTTGGTCGTCGCCCATCCGCAGCACCTGCGGTTCAAGGAGCAGTTGGCCGTCGCGCTGGAACGCTGCGGGCGGCACGGCGAGGCGCGCGTGGTGCGCGAGACCGCACGGCGGCCCTCCGCGGACCTGGCGGGCCCGTTGGGCCGGCCCGGCAACGTCCGGGTGCTGCGTGAACCGGGGAGCGTCCGGACGGAGCCCGTCGAGACGGCGGGCGCGGGACTCGCCCCCGAGCGGCCCGGCGCCGCGGAACTCGTCGACGGCCCCGGCACCCAGGGGCACGAACTCGCGCGCCTGCGCTGCCGGGTGGAGGAGCTGACCCAGACGCAGCACGCCCTCCGCTCGGAGATGGAACGCCTCTCGGCACTCGTCGAGGAGAGGTTCCCGGCCCGCCGCAAAGACTCGGCGTGACCATCGATTACCACCCCTGCGAAGAGGACTTGATCATGCATGTACTGCACACCACGGCCATGGGTTCCGGTTCGCCGGAGGCGGTGTGGAAGGTCCTCGTGGACTGCGAGGCGTTCCCCGGCTTCCTGGAGGGCGTGCAGGAGGTGACGGTCACCGGTCGGGACGAAGACCGCCGCACCGCCGAGTGGGTCGTCGAACTCAAGGGCTCCGAGATGGAGTGGGAGCAGGAGGACGTCCTCGAGCCCGCCGAGCGGCGGCTGACGTTCCGTCAGACCGAGGGGGACCTCGCCCACTACGAGGGGTACTGGCAGGTCGTCGAGGAGGCCGGGGGCGTCGGCCTCGAACTCAAGGTGGAGTTCGACGTCGGGCTGCCCATGCTGGCCGACATGATCCACCCGGCCGTGGCCAAGGCCCTGGAGAGCTACCAGCAGGAAATCGTCCAGCGGAGCCGGTAGGACCTGGAGGGGACAACGACATGACACTGCTGACCACGCCCGCCGTCGACGCGAAACAGACCTTCAGACGGGTGAAGCGCCACTTCTCGCCCGCGCTCGCGACGGCCGGCAAATTCACCGGCCAGGGAGCGGTGGAGGTCGCCGCCGAGGGCTCCCGGGTGATCCTCTCGGACGGCCGCAGCCTGCTGGACTTCGGCTCCTACGCGGTCGCCCTGCTCGGGCACGGCAATCCGGAGATCACCGAAGCGGTCCGCGACCAGCTGGGCCGCATGTCCGCCTCGACCCGTTCGGTGCAGACCGCCGTCGCCCCGCTGGCCGCGGAGCGGCTGGCCGACTACCTCGGCGGCGGCCTCGGCCGGGTCTACTTCGGCTGCGGCGGCGCCGACGCCGTCGAGGCGTCCGTCAAGCTCGCCCGCATGGCCACCGGCCGCACCACGGTCGTGGCGGTCGACGGCGCCTTCCACGGCAAGACCCTCGGCGCCCTCGCCCTGACCGACAACCCGCGTCTCAAGAGCGGGCTGGAGCCGCTGCTCCAGGGCGTCGTGCGGGTCCGCCCTGACGATCCCGGCTCCGTGGCCAGGGCCCTGCGCGAACACGACGTCGCCGCAGTCGTGTTCGAGCCGGTCCAGGCCGAGAACGGGGTGCGCCTCCTCGACGAGGCGGTCCTCGGACAGTGGTGCCGCGACGCCCACGAGCACGGCGCGTTCGTCATCGCCGACGAGATCCAGGTCGGTCTGCGCCGATGCGGCCCCCGCTCGGTGGCGCTGGCGGCCGGACTGGACGTCGACTGCGTGCTGCTCGGCAAACCCCTGGGCGGCGGCGTCATGCCGGTCTCGGCCGCGGTGGGCAACGACCGCCTGTTCGCCCCGCTGCTCGCCGACCCGATGGTGCACACCGCCACCTTCAGCGGCCACCCCCTGAGCACCGCGGTGATCCCCGTGGCGCTGGACCTGATCGAGCGGCACGCCGAGGACGGCGAGTGGATCGCCCACGCCATGGCACAGGGCCTGGCGGACCTGCGCGAGCAGTTCCCCGACGCCGTGACCGAGACCCGCGGGCGCGGTCTGCTGTGGGGCGTCGACTACCGCTCGCCGGAGCTGGCCGGTGACGTGCTGACCGGACTCGCGCGGCGCGGCATGGTCGTCTCGCCGTGCCTGAGCCGCCCCACCACCATCCGCCTGCTCCCACCGATCATCGCCACCGAGGGCGACGTCAAAGAGGCGATGACCATGCTCACCGATGCGACAGCCGGGGCGGCCGGCGGCGCCTGACGCGTCGCGGGACCGGCCCGTGGAGCGACTCCGGAAACGGAACGTCACCGGAAGGACCGTAGACAACCATGACTTCGACCCCACTCACGGACACAGCCGAGGAGTTCGCCGCCGATCTCGTCCTGGCCGACGACATCACCGGCTTCCCGGCCCCCGACCCCCGGACGGTGTCCGAGGTGTTCCTCACCGGTGCGACCGGATTTCTCGGGGCGTTCCTGCTCAGGGATCTGCTGCGGGAGGGCCTCGTGGTGCACTGCCTGGTACGGGGCGCGGACACCGCCGCCGCCCGGGCCCGCCTCGAGGAGAACCTGCGCACCTACGAACTGCTCGACGGCCTCGACCTGGACCGCGTCCGCGTCCACACCGGGGACGTCACCCGGCCGCGGCTCGGCATGGCGCAGGAGACGTACGCCGAACTGGCGGGGCGGATCGGCGCCGTCTATCACTCCGCGGCCAAGGTCAACTTCCTGACCCTCTACAAGTGGCTGCGCAAGGCGACGGTGGAAGCCACGCACGAGATCCTGCGGTTCGCCTGCGCCGCCGGGGCCCCGCTGCACCACGTCTCGACCACCGGCGTCTTCCCCGGCGGCGGCGACCGTGCGCCGCGCGGCGAACTCGACCCGACCGGGCCGCCGCAGGCGCTGTCGCTGGGCTACACCAAGAGCAAGTGGGTCGCCGAGCAGCTGGTGCTGGAGGCCTCCCGGCGGGGCGTGCCCGTGACGATCCACCGCCCCGGTCAGGTCTGGGGCGACTCGGAGTCGGGGGCCTGCCAGCCGAACGACTTCGTGTGGCGGTTCATCAAGGGCTCCCTGCAGACCGGCCTGTATCCGCGCAGGTTCCGGCTCGAGATGAACATGGTGCCGGTGGACTACGTCAGCGCCGTGATCGTCACCGCCTCCCGGCACCCGGACGGCCTGGGCGGGGTCTACCACCAGGTCAGTCCCGGCACGCTCGATTCCGAGCGGATCCTGGAGCTGCTGCGCGGCGCCGGCTACGACGTGCGCGAGGTCAGCATCCTGAAGTGGATGAAGGCCGTCGCGGCGGACGTCACCAACTCCATGGCCCCGCTCCTGAGCATCCTCGTGGAGTCGGAGAAGGTGGAGGTCGCCGAGTTCTCCGACGACGTCACGGGCGACCTGCTCAAGGGCAGCGGGGTCTCGTGCCCCGCCATCGACGAGACGGTGTTCGGCGCCTACATCGCGTACTTCGTGCGGCACGGGGTCCTGCCGGCTCCGGGAGCGTAGGGCGCCCGCGGGTCGCGAACCGGCGGTGCCCCCCCCGGGCACCC
>NZ_JBHVYK010000065.1:0-45165 GCF_042880855.1 Streptomyces sp. NPDC058291 | reverse complement strand
CACACGATCCGCGCCCCACCGCCTTTTGCGCTCACCGGACGCCGGGTAAGGTTAGGGTTGCCTTATCGATCTCGGCGGGAGGTGAACCGCGTGTACGTCTGCAGCTGCTTCGGTGTGACCGAGGCGCAGGTCCAGCGGCACGTGGACGACGGAGCGTGCACCCCCCGCCAGATCGCCTCCGCCTGCAAGGCCGGCACCGACTGCGGCTCGTGCGTCCGCCGTATCCAGGCCATGCTCGGCAGGGGCGCCGGTTCGCGCCGCGACCTCGCCGGCCGCGGCGAACCGGCCTTCGCCGGATACGAGGACCCGGCCGCGACCGCGGCGGCCTAGGTTCGCCCCGGGCCGGTCAGCTCTCCGGCTGCTCCACCAGCTGCGCGATGTACAGGGCCTCACCGAGCTTCTCCACCAGCTCCAGCTGGGTGTCGAGGTAGTCGATGTGGTGCTCCTCGTCCGCCAGGATCGACTCGAAGATGTTCGCCGACGTGATGTCGCCCTTCTCGCGCATGACCTTGATGCCGCGCCTGAGGCGGTCGATCGCCTCCACCTCGACCTGCCGGTCGGCCTCGAACATCTCCCTGACGGTCTGCCCGACCCGTACATGGAACAGCCGCTGGTAGTTCGGCAGCCCGTCGAGGAAGAGGATCCGATCGGTGAGCACCTCGGCGTGCTTCATCTCGTCGAACGACTCGTGCCGCGTGTACTTCGCGAGCTTCGTCCAGCCGAAGTTCTCCTGCATCTTGGCGTGGAGGAAGTACTGGTTGATGGCGGTGAGCTCGGCGGTGAGCTGCTCGTTGAGGAACTCGATGACCTCGGGGTCGCCCTGCATCGCTAAGGCTCCTTCCACGTCGGGACTGCGGGGAGGTTGCCGCCGCATGATTTCACCGGTGTGGAAGATCGTCCAGTAAGTGCGTACTTAGTAAGTTCTCCAGACTTGGCACTGCTTGTCCGATTCGGGATAGGCCCGGTCATGGCTGGTCATGTGCAACGTCCCGGGTCTGTCAGGATGGAGTCATGGGTCAGCCGGTGGAGCGCGAATCTGGAGAAGAAGCGGTGTCCGAGCTCCCGCCGGGGCAGCGACTGCAGCGCGGCTGGCCCGTCACCCACTACGGTCCGGTGCCCAAGTTCCGGCCCGAACGCTGGGATTTCCGGGTCTTCGGCGCGACCGCCGACGGCGAGAAGCACTCCTGGAACCACGAGGAGTTCACCGCCCTCCCGTACGCGTCCGTCATGGCCGACCTGCACTGCGTGACGAAGTTCAGCATGCTCGGCGCCGAGTGGGGCGGGATCCCGGCCCGCACCGTCCTCGACATCGCGCCGCCCGCCCCGAACGTCACCCATGTCATGGTGTGGGCCGAGTACGGCTTCAGCTCGAACCTGCGCCTGACGGACTTCGTCGCCGAGCGCACGATCTTCGCCACCCACAAGGACGGCGAGCTGCTCACGGCGGAACACGGCTTCCCGCTCCGGCTCGTCGTCCCGCACCTCTACGCCTGGAAGGGCCCCAAATGGGTCCGGGGCGTCGAGTACATGACCGCCGACCGGCGCGGCTTCTGGGAGGAGCGCGGCTACCACAACGTCGGCGACCCCTGGAAGCAACAGCGGTACTCCTACCAGGAGGAGCCGGGGGACGGCCCCGAGCTGTGAACCGGCCGGCGCCTCAGCCGTCCCGCAGCTTCTTCAGTCGCTCCACGTCCGCCGCATGGCCCTCCTTGCCGCCGGGCGTCTCGATGATCAGCGGGACGCCCGCGGTCGCCGGGTGGGTCATCAGCGCCCGGAACGGGTCCTCGCCGATGTGACCGGAGCCGATGCTCTCGTGCCGGTCCTTGTGGGCCCCGACCACGTCCTTGCTGTCGTTGGCGTGGATCAGCTTCAGCCGGCCCTCGCCCGCCGTGTCCACCAGCAGGTCGAGCGTCTGATGCATGCCGGAAGGGCCGGTCAGGTCGTGCCCGGCGGCGAAGACGTGGCAGGTGTCGAGGCAGACGCCCAGCTTGGGGTGGGCGTCCAGCGCCTCGAAGTAGGGCCCGAAGTCCCAGGTCCGGGAGCAGAGCGAGGAGCCCTGGCCGGCGGTGGACTCCAGCAGCAGGAACGGGTCGTCGTCGTGGGTGAGCTCGTCCAGCAGCGGAAGCAGCTGTTCGCGCACCTGCTTCAGCGCCACCGACCGGTCGCGTCCGCCGGTCGCGCTGCCGGTGTGCACGACCACGCCCAGGGCCCCGATCGCCCGCCCGCGGCGCAGCGAGTGCCGCATCGACTCCACCGACCTCTCCACGGTCGCCTCGGTGTGCGAGCCGAAGTTGATGAGGTACGGCGCGTGCACGTACGCCGGGACCGACTCCGCCGCGCACCGCTCCCGGAAGGCCTCGTCCTGACGGGGGTTCCCGGCGGGCGTGGCCCAGCCGCGCGGATTGGCGACGAACACCTGGACCGTCTCGGCCTTCAGGTCGCGGGCGTACGACATGCCCACGTCGTGCAGGCCGCCGGCCACGGGGACATGACTGCCGACGGGGTTGCGGGAGGGGAAGGGGAGAGGGGCTGCGGAACTCACCCGTTCAGGGTGTCATGTCCGCCGGCCCCGCCCGTCACCGGATGGTGATCGTGATCGTCGACCCCTTGGGCGCGGTGTCGCCGGCCTTCACGGACTGCTTCTTCACCGTGTCGCCGAACAGGCCGAGCAGTCCCCGGTCCTCCTTGACCTCGAACCCGGACTGCTTCAGGAGAGACTTGGCGTCGTCGACGCTCGCGCCCACCACGTCCGGGACCTCGACCATCTCCGGGCCCTTGGACAGCGTCAGCGTCACGGTGTCGCCGGAGGCGAGCCGGCTCTCCCCCTTGGGCGTCTGCGCCGCGACCTGCCCCTTGTCGAACTCGGAGGTGACCTGCCGCGCGGCGATCTTCACCTTCAGGCCGGCCTCCTCCAGCTCCGCCCGGGCGTCGGCCGGGTCGTCGCCCGTGACGTCGGGGACGTCGATCGGGCTGCCCTTGCTCACGACGAGCGAGACCGCGGTGTCCGCACGGCGCTGCGTGCCCGCCTCGGGGTCGGTGCCGATCACCGCGCCCTGGGCGACGTCGTCGTCGAACTCCTCGGTGACCAGGCCCGGTTCCAGGCCGTGCTTCTTGAGCGACGCCTCGGCCTTCTTCAGCGGCGAACCCGCCACGTCCGGCACCTTCACCATCTCGGGGCCGTCGGAGAGGGTGAGGGTCACCGCGTCGTGCTTGCGGATCCGGGCGCCCGGCTCGGGGTCGGTGTCCAGGACCGTGCCGCGTTCGACGGTGTCGCTGTGGCGGTGCTCGACCCGGCCCACCTTCAGCCCGGCCGCCTCCAGCCGCTGCCTGGCCTGGGCCTCCTTCTGCGTCAGCACCGCCGGGACCTTGGTGAACTGGCCGGAGTTGATGTACCAGACGCCCGCCCCCACACCGAGCACCAGCAGCACGACGGTGACGAGCGCGAGCATGCTGCGCCGGGGCCGCAGGGAGCGGCGCCGGGGCGGCAGCGGCGGCGGGCTCTGGAACCGGGAGGTGCGCTGGACCTCGGCCCCGCCCTCGTCGTCCCCGTCCACGGGCAGCGGCCGGGGCACGGTGAGCGAGCGCGGGATCACGCTGGTGCGGTCGTCGGTGATGTCGTGCCCGGCGGATACGGCCAGCGGGGGCAGCGCGTCCAGCTGCTCCTCGCTGAGCGCGGCGCGCGCCTTGCGCGCCTCGCCCAGCAGCGCGACGGCGTCGGGGGACCGGGCGTCGGGCGTGCGGGCGGTGGCGGCGACGACCAGCTCGTCCAGTACGAGCGGCAGGCCCGGGACGGCGGCCGAGGGCGGCGGAACGTCCTCGTGGAGGTGCTTGTAGAGCACGATCGCGGGGGAGTCGCCGTCGTGCGGCTTCTCGCCGGTGAGCATCTCGTAGAGCACGACCCCGCACGCGTAGACGTCGACCCGCGGATCGGCCGCGCCGGGCCGATCGATCTGTTCGGGGGCGAGATAGGCGACGGTGCCGAGCACCGCGCCGGTGGTGCTGGTGACGGTGTCCACGGAGCGCACGAGCCCGAAGTCGGCGACCTTGACCCGTCCGTCGTCCCCTATCAGCACGTTCTCGGGCTTCATGTCCCGGTGCACGAACCCGGCCCGGTGGGCGGCGCCCAGCGCCGCGAGCACGGGCTCCAGGATGTCGAGCGCGGCCCTGGGCTGCAGCGCCCCGCGCTCGCGCAGCACGTCGCGCAGCGTGCAGCCGGCGATGTACTCCATGGCGAGGTAGACGTACGACCCGTCCGTACCCTGATCGAACACCTGGACGACATTCGGGTGGGCGAGCCGGGCGACGGACTTCGCCTCCCGGATGAACCGCTCGACGAACGCCCCGTCGGCGGCGAGCCCCGGATGCATCACCTTGAGCGCGAGCACGCGGTCGAGGCGGGTGTCCACGGCCCGGTAGACCGTGGCCATCCCGCCGACCGCGATCCGCGCCTCGACGCGATACCGGCCGTCGAGCACCTGCCCGACCAGAGGGTCCTGAAGGGTCGTGTCCACGCAGGTGAGTGTACGAGCCGCCGCTGACACCTCGCCGGTCCCGCCGGGATCGCAGCCCTACTGCAGCCGACCTGTGACGCGAGTCGCAGGACGCGGACGTCACCGCAAGGGGGTCAGAACGCGGGGCGCTCCGGGTCGAGCGCCGCCAGGCCCTCGGCGGGGGACGACGCCTGCGCGAACCAGCGGCGCGGGATGCGGCCCGCCAGCCGGGCCAGCCGTCCCGCCTCGACGCCGGCCCGCATGGCGCACGCCATCCGTTCGGGATCGCGCGCCCGCGTGACCGCCGACGCCAGCATCACACCCGCGCACCCCAGCTCCATCGCCAGCGCCACGTCCGACGCGGTGCCGGCGCCCGCGTCCAGGATCACCGGCACGCGCGCGTGCTCCACGATGAGCTGGAAGTTGTGCGGGTTGCGGATGCCCAGGCCGGAACCGATCGGGGACCCCAGCGGCATGACCGCGGCGCACCCGACGTCCTCCAGCTTGCGCGCCAGCACGGGATCGTCGTTGGTGTAGGGCAGCACCGTGAACCCGTCGTCCACCAGCGTCTCCGCCGCGTCCAGCAGCTCGACCGGATCCGGCAGCAGCGTCCGCTCGTCGGCGATGACCTCCAGCTTCACCAGGTCCGTTCCGAGCGCCTCCCTGGCCAGCCGCGCCGTCAGCACGGCCTCGCCGGCGGTGAAGCACCCGGCCGTGTTCGGCAGCACCCGGATGCCCAGCCGTTCCAGCACCGACAGCACCGAGCCGTGCACCGAGGGGTCCACCCTGCGCATCGCGACCGTCGTCAGCTCGGTCCCGGACGCGACCAGCGCCCGTTCGAGCACCTCCAGGCTGGGCGCGCCCCCCGTGCCCATGATCAGCCGGGACGAGAAGGCCGTCCCCCCGAGGACGAAGGCGTCGTCGGCCATGGCTCAGCCTCCCTGCACGGCGGTGAGGACTTCCACCCGGTCGCCGTCGGCCAGTGACGTGGACGGCCACTGCGCGCGCGGGACGACGGTCTCGTTGAGCGCGGCGGCCACCCCGCAGGGCGCCGGCGTCAGGGACCGGACGACGCTGTCCAGAGCGGTGCCGGGAGCGAACTCCCGAAGCTCGCCGTTGACGGACACGTTCAGCGGGGTGCTCATGCGGGCTGCTCCGAGAGTGCGGCGACGCCGAAGCGCCGGGGCGTGAAGGGGCGGGCCTCGTCCGGGAGTTGCCCGGTGGCCAGGACATGCGCCATGACGTCGCCGGTCACCGGCGTCAGCAGCACGCCGTTGCGGTGGTGCCCGGTGGCCAGCACCAGCCCGGACAGTCCGGTCGGCCCGAGCAGCGGCGCGTTGTCCGGGGAGGCGGGACGCAGCCCCGCGCGCGTCTCGGTGAGCGGCAGCTCGGTGATCCCCGGGACCAGCTCGTGGGCGTCGCGCAGCAGCTCGTAGACGCCCCCGGCCGTCACCGTCGTGTCCCAGCCCAGCTCCTCGCTGGTCGCGCCCACCACCAGCTCGCCGTTCTCCCGCGGCACGAGATAGACCTGGCTGCCGCGCACCACGGCCCGCACGGTCCGGCTCAGGAACGGCGCGTAGGACCGCGGCACGGTCAGCCGCAGCACCTGCCCCTTCACCGGCCGCACGGGCGGCACGACGTCCTGCGGCACCCCCGCGAGCCGCCCGCTCAGGCTGCCCCCGGCGAGCACCACCTGCCCCGCCGCCAGGGTCGCGCCGTCGCGGGTGATCACCCCCGTGGCCCGCTCGCCCGCCACCGACAGCCGCTCCGCCCAGACCCGGCGGAAGACCACGCCGGCCCGCTCGCACGCGCTCACCAGGGCCCCGGCCAGCCGCCGCGGGTCGACCTGGTGATCGCCGTCCACCCGCAGCCCGCCGCGCACCCCCGGCGCCAGCATCGGCTCCAGACGCCGACACTCCCGCCCCGACAGCCACTCCGAATCCAGCCCCGACCGCCGTTGCAGCGCGTGCAGTTCGCGCAGATGGGCCCGGTCGTCGGCGTCCAGCGCGACCGCGAGCGTGCCGCACCGCCGGTAACCGAGGTCCTGCCCGGTCAGCTCCGTGAGCTCGGCCGCGAAATCCGGATAGCGCCGGGCCGAGGCCAGATTGAGGCCGAGCAGCGTCTGCTCGCCGTGGTGCAGTTCGGTGACGGCGGCCAGCATCCCGGCGGCCACCTGGGCGGCCCCGCCGCCCGGCTCGGGGTCCACCACCGCCGTGGTCAGACCGCGTTGCGCGGCCCGCCAGGCCGTGACCAGCCCGATGATCCCGCCCCCGATCACGAGGACGTCTGACGTACGCGGAGACGACATGGGCGTCCAGCCCCTCCCTTCGCCGGCATGACCCGGATCAGGTTCGTACGGTCGGAGGCCGCCAGCCTCCCTCTCAGCCCGGTGCGTCCGGGCTCCCGCGAGTGCTCTACGGTGGCCACCCTAGCCCGCCGCCGCACGCCGCAGTAAGGGAGCCTTCGCGCATGGCCCGTTCACTGGACGGCCTCGTCCTCGCCCCCGTCGCCGACCAGGCGCCCGGGCAGGTCGGCGCCCGCACCCGCTTCGCGTACCACGAACGGGACGGCGCGGTCTGGGCCGACTACGCGGGCGGCGACGTCGTACGGGGGCATCTGGTGGGTACCCGGGAAGGAGACCGGCTCGACTTCCGGTACGTCCAGCTCACGTCCGACGGGACGACGTCCTCGGGGCACTGCGTGTCCACGGTCGTCGACCTGCCCGACGGCCGGGTGCGCCTCGACGAGAGCTGGGAGTGGGAGTCGCGGCCCGGCAGGGGCACGAGCGTCGTCGAACAGATCGCGGACGGTGTGGAGCAGGTCACGGAGCACGACGGCTGACTGACTGATCGTCAGCTGTCTAAGGTGATCAGGTGAGCGAGCAGAGGCAGGAAGAAGGCAGGCCGGGCGGGCGCCGCGTGGTGGTCGTCGGCGCGGGCATGGCCGGGGTGCAGACCGCGGTCGCCCTGCGCGAACAGGGCTTCGACGGCCGGGTGACGGTGATCGGCGCCGAACCCCATCAGCCCTACGACCGGCCGCCGCTGTCCAAGGCCGTGCTGCTGGGCAAGGCCGAGGGATCCGCCCTGGACGTCGACTTCGACAGCCTCGGCATCGAGCTGGAACTCGGCCGCGAGGTGCTCGGGCTGCGCCCGGCCGACCACGAGCTGGACACCGCGCGCGGACCCGTCCCCTACGACGTCCTCGTCCTCGCCACCGGCGCCGAGCCGATCCGACTGCCGGGCGCGGACGGCGTGCCCGGTGTGCACCTGCTGCGCACCCTGGACGACGCCCGACGCCTGCGGCCCGTGCTGGCCGGCCGGCACGACGTCGTGGTCGTCGGCGCCGGCTGGATCGGCGCGGAGTTCGCGACGGCCGCCCGCGAGGCCGGGTGCGAGGTCACCGTCGTCGAGGCCGCCGACCGGCCGCTGGCCGGCGCCCTGCCCCCCGAGGTCGCCGCCCCGATGGCCGCCTGGTACGCCGACGCGGGCGTCGGCCTGCGCACCCGCGCGCGGGTGGAGCGCGTCGAGTCCGGCGCGGTCGTCCTCGACGACGGCTCGATCCTGCCCGCCGACGCGGTCGTGGTCGGCATCGGCGCCCGCCCCGCGACCGCCTGGCTGGCCGGCTCGGGCGTCGAGCTCGGCGCGCACCGCGAGATCGTGGCCGACGCCGGCCTGCGCGCCTCCGTTCCGGACGTGTACGCGGTCGGCGACTGCGCCTCCTTCCCGTCCGGCCGGTACGGCGAGCGGCTGCTCGTCCATCACTGGGACAACGCGCTCCAGGGACCGCGCACGGTGGCGGCCAACATCGTCGGCGCGGCCACCGACGAACCCGCCGCCGTCTACGACCCCGTCCCGTACTTCTGGTCCGAGCAGTTCGGCCGCTTCGTCCAGTACGCCGGCCACCACGCGGACGCCGACGGGACCGTGTGGCGCGGCGATCCGTCCGGCCCGGCGTGGACGGTCTGCTGGCTGCGCGAGGACCGTCTGATCGCCCTGCTGGCGGTGGGACGCCCGCGCGACCTCGCCCAGGGCAGACGGCTGATCGAGTCGGGCGCGCCCATGAACCCGCGGCTGCTCGCGGACCCGGCGAGGCCGCTGAAGGCCGCCACCGCGTGAGCCGGGCAGGCCCGGTCGGACCGGCCCGGCTTCCGACTGTCAGTCGCAGATGGCAGGCTTGTTCCCGTGACCGAGATTGACGCAAAGACCGATGCTCTCGTCCCCGCCTGGCTCACCGTGCCCGACATCGCGGAGATGCTCGAAGTCGACGTGATCCGCGTCCGACAGCTGATCAAGGACGGCCAGCTCATCGCCGTGCGCCGTGGCGAGAACCGCGCGCTGCACATCCCCGCCGCCTTCATCGACGGCGACAAGGTGGTCAAGGGCCTGGCCGGGACCCTGACCCTGCTGCGGGACGACGGCTTCACGGACGAGGAGATGCTGGAATGGCTCTTCACCCCCGACCCCTCCCTGCCCGGCACGCCGGCGCAGGCCCTGAGTGAGAACCGCGGCACGGAGGTGAAGCGCCGCGCCCAGGCGCTCGCCGTCTGACCTGCTGATCTCGCATCGACATCCGGCGTACGGGGGCGCAGTCGGCCCCCGTACGCCGCCACCCTGGGGGGAATTCGCATGCCCGACACCGCCCACACACGCCTGTCCGCCGCCCGGCTGTACCTGTGCACGGACGCCCGCACCCGTCAGGGCGACCTCCCGGAGTTCCTCGACGCCGTCCTCGCGGGCGGCGTCGACATCGTCCAGCTGCGGGACAAGGGCATGGAGGCGGCCGAGGAACTGGAGCACCTGCGGGTGTTCGCGGACGCCTGCGCGCGGCACGGCAAGCTGCTCGCGGTCAACGACCGCGCGGACGTGGCCCACGCCGCCGGCGCCGACGTCCTCCACCTCGGCCAGGGCGATCTGCCCGTCCCCGCAGCCCGCGCGATCCTCGGCGACGGCGTCCTCGTCGGCCGCTCCACGCACTCGGCGGCGGAGGCGGAAGCCGCCGCCGTCCAGGAAGGCGTGGACTACTTCTGCACCGGCCCCTGCTGGCCCACCCCCACCAAGCCCGGCCGCCACGCGCCCGGCCTCGACCTGGTGCGGCACACGGCGTCACTCGGCGCCGACCGTCCCTGGTTCGCCATCGGCGGCATCGACCTCGGCAACCTCGACGAGGTGCTGGCGGCCGGCGCCCGCCGCGTCGTCGTGGTGCGGGCGATCACGCAGGCGGACGATCCGGGCGCCGCGGCGGCTGAGTTCGCCAAGCGGCTGAGCGAGGCGTAGCCCGGTCGCTGTCGGGGCGCCGTTCGCTCGCCGACCGCTCCCCGGCCGGTCGCGCCCCGCCTCCGGGCCGCCGTCTGGGTCCGGTCTTCCGGTCCGCCGGTCGTGCCGTCCTCGTACGATTGTCCAAGGGGTGGACAACAACTCGACAATCCGGGCAAATATCCCGCATCCGGTTGGGGGACCGCCCACCCCTGGCTAACCTGCCGGTATGGCCCTAGGAACCGCATCCACCAGGACGGACCGTGCCCGCACCGTGCGCGACATCCTGGCGACCGGCAAGACGACGTACTCGTTCGAGTTCTACGCGCCGAAGACGCCGAAGGGTGAGCGGAGCCTGTGGGACGCCCTGCGCAGGGTCGAGGCGGTCGCCCCCGACTTCGTCTCCGTGACGTACGGCGCCGGCGGCTCCACCCGGGCCACCACGGTCAAGGAGACCCAGCAGATCGTCGTCGACACCACCCTCACGCCGGTCGCGCACCTGACCGCCGTGGACCACTCCGTCGCCGAGCTGCGCAACATCATCGGCCAGTACGCCGACGCCGGCATCCGCAACATGCTGGCCGTGCGCGGCGACCCGCCCGGCGACCCGATGGGCCCCTGGGTGCCGCACCCGCAGGGCCTGACGTACGCCGCCGAGCTGGTCCGGCTCATCAAGGAGTCCGGCGACTTCTGCGTGGGCGTCGCCGCCTTCCCCGAGATGCACCCGCGCTCCGACGCCTGGGACACGGACGTGTCGCACTTCGTCGACAAGTGCCGGGCCGGGGCCGACTATGCCATCACGCAGATGTTCTTCGAGCCCGAGTCGTACCTGCGGCTGCGCGACCGGGTCGCGGCGGCCGGCTGTGTGACTCCGGTCATCCCGGAGATCCTTCCGGTGACGAGCGTGAAGATGCTCGAACGCCTGCCCAAGCTCAGCAACGCCCGCTTCCCGGCCGCCCTGAAAGAGCGGATCCTCACAGCCAAAGACGATCCGGCCGCTGTACGCTCCATTGGCATCGACTTCGCCACGGAGTTCTGCGCTCGGCTGCTGGCCGAGGGAGTGCCCGGACTGCACTTCATCACGCTCAACAACTCCACGGCGACGCTGGAAATCTACGAGAACCTGGGCCTGCACCATCCGCCGCAGGCCTAGACCGGTCGCACCCACATACGACACACTGCGTAGCGGCCACCGGGAGAGGGGCGTACATGGGCTGGACGGTCCTCTACATCGCATTCGGCGTCGTCGCGCTGTGGCTGCTCGGCGAGGTGCTGCTGCAGTACAAGGCGCGGCTGCGCTGGCGGCTGCTGGCCTTCGTCGGCTTCCTCGGCGTCGTCCTCGGCGTCCTGATCCCGTCGGTCGTCGTCATCGCGCTGGGCGCGGTCGCCTTCGCGGTCGGCCAGACCTACGTCACCCTCTCGTTCCGCCGCGGCTTCGCCGAGGGCTGGGCCTTCCGCCGCGCGGACACGGACACGGACGGTGACGACGCGCCCGTCGCCAAGCGCCGCCGCGGCAAGGCCGAACGCAAGGACCCCACGCCGGAGATCTCCGGCCCGGAACCGGCCGAGGCCGGCTTCGGACCCGGCTCGTCCTACGACGGCGACGACGTGACGTTCGGCCAGGACAAGACCGCCTTCGGCGGCGAACGCGGCTACGGCGACGACGACTTCGACCGCGACGACGTCTTCACCCCCGCGTCCCGCGCCTACGACCCGACGGCCGCCGAGACCACGTCCGTCTACGAGCCGCAGCCCCTGCCCGACGACACCGGCTCCTACGGCATATACAGCGACGGCTCGTACGCGGGCGCGCCCGGCCAGAACCAGTCCCAGGGCCGGCCCCAGGACCAGTACGCCACGGCCGCACAGGGCGCTGACCAGAACTACGGCTACGACACCTACGCCGGGTACCACCAGCAGCAGTACGGCTACGACGCGACGGGCGAGCAGCAGTACGCCGCCTACTCCGACCCCTACATCGGCACCCAGACCTACGGCGGCGGCTCCTACGACGCCGGCTACGGCGAGCAGCAGTACGGTCAACAGGCCTACGGCCAGGACCAGTACGGAGCCGGCGGCTACGGGGAGACCCCGGCCGGCGGGGTCTGGGTCCCGCAGCAGCGCAACACCGACGACCCGTTGGGCGGCGACCTCCCGCCCGAGCAGCAGTACCCGTACCAGGGCGACGGGCAGCAGCCCGGCCAGGGCAACGGCTACGACGAGCAGTATCGGTTCTGACGGCCGCGTTCGTCCCGGCGCCGGCCCGCCCGGCGCTGTGCCCGACGGGCCGTCACGGCCTCATCGCGAGCCGCGGAACTCCGGTCCCTCCACGATCAGTCCGGACACCAGGGTGCCCGACATGCCCGCATGCGGCAGTCCGCCGCCCGGGTGCGACCAGCCCCCGACGGTGAACAGCCCCTGCAGGCCTGTGGAGTTGGCGGGATGCAGCAGCCGCCCCCCGGCGGCGGCCAGCGCCGGCGCGGGGACCGCCCCGCCCGCCGCGCCGGTCTCCCGCGCGATGTCGGCGGGCGTGCGCGCCTCGTGCCACAGGACGCGCTCGCGCAGTGCGGGCACGGCCCGCTCGGCGACGGCCAGCAGCGCCTCCACGTTCGCCTCGGTCGGCTCCGCCCCGGCGGGGACCACGGCACTGAGCGTGACCGCCTCATGGTCGCCGTCGGGCGCCAGCCGGGCGTCGTCGGGCCGCAGCACCGTGACCGTCGGCCGCTCCGGCACCGACGGCGTCGGACCGAAGAGGCACTCCAGCTCCGCCTCCCGGTCCTGCGCGTGCACCACCGTCCGGTGCGCCTCGCCCCGCGGCCGGGGTCCGCGCAGCGCCAGCAGCACGGTCAGTCGGCTGGGCAGGCCGCGCTGCGGCGCGACCTCGCCCTCGCCCCGGGCGGGAAGGCCCGCGAAGTCGCCCGGCGCCAGAACGACGTCCGCCTCCGCCACCGTGCCGTCGGCGAGCTCCACGCCCGCGGCCCGCCCGTCCTTGACCAGGATCCGCGCGACCTCGGCGCCGAAGACGAACTCGACCCGGCGGGCCAGACAGCGCTCGTACACCGCGCGGGCCAGCTCACGCATCCCCCCGCGCACGTGCCACGTGCCGAAGGCGTGCTCCATGTAGGGCAGGACGGCCGCGCTGGCCGGGGTGACCCGGGGGTCCAGGCCGTGCGCGAGCGCGTGGCCCTCCAGCAGGGCGGCGAGCCGGGGATCGCGCAGCTCCCAGGCGCCCACCTCGGCCAGGGTGGTCGCCCGGCGGGTGCGCAGCAGGCGCTTGTGGGGCACCGCCGGGTAGGGCTCGCGCTCGGCCAGGACCGACCAGTTCGGCCACAGCGGCTCCTCCAGGAGCGGGCGCCGGGTGCGGTCCCATGCCTCGCGGGCGCGCACCAGGAAGTCGCCCCAGACCTGCCCGGCCCGCGCCCCGAGCGCTTCGTCCAGTGCGGAGACGACCCCCGCGCGCGAGGCGTTCGGCAGGGACACCTCGGCGCCGTCCGCGAACACGTGCCGCGCCGACGGGTCCACCTGGACCAGGTCGACGCACGCCTCCAGCGGCTCCTTGCCGGTCTTCACGAACAGGTCGCGGTAGACGGCTGGCAGGGGGAGCAGAGCCGGGCCGGTGTCGAACGCGAACCCGTCCCGCTCGAAGCGGCGCACCGCACCGCCGTACGTCGGCGTCCGCTCGTACACCGTCACCCGGTGGCCCGCCACGGCCAGCCGGGCGGCCGCCGTCAGCGCGCCCATCCCGGCGCCGATCACCGCAATCCCTGCCATGCCCGTGACTTTATCGGCCGCCACCGACAGTGACGTGATCAGGCCGGGGGCGGCGGCCACGGGGGCGCGCCGAGCCGGCGTTCCTCGCGCCGCTGCGCCCTGCGCCGCAGGAACCGGCGGATCCGTGAGACGAGGAAGTACAGGACCAGCAGTCCGGTCAGGAGCAGGGCTCCCGCGAGGACGGAGGCCGCCACCGGGTGGAAGATCGCGAACGTGACGATCCCGGCGACCCCCAGATCCTCCGCCAAGCTCACGACGATGTTGCTGAAAGGCTCCGGGGAGGTGTTGACCGCCATCCGGGCGCCCGCCTTCACGGCATGGCTGGCCAGCGCCGTCGAACCGCCGAGCGCCGCGGCGGCCGCGTCGGAGAGCGAGCCGCTCTGCCCGGCGAGCAGCGCGCCCACCCAGGCGCCGGCCACCGGCCGGACCACGGTGTGCGCCATGTCCCACGCCGAGTCCACGTACGGGATCTTGTCGGCGACCGCCTCGCACAGGAACAGGACGGCCGCGACGGCGAGCACCTCGGGGCGCTGCAACGTCTGCGGGACGTCGTCGCTCACGCCGGTCGCGCCGAAGACGCCGAGCAGCAGCACCACCGCGTAGGCGTTGACGCCGCTGGCCCAGCCGCTGGTGAACACAAGGGGGAGTACGGACACGGACGCGATCGTAGCCAGTGGACCGCCCGGCGTCCTGAGGATGAGCGCGCAGACCTGAGTACCCGTACCTAGGGGAGGAGTTGAGTACGCGCGCGGATGGGACACGACCTGCGCGGACGGGAGAGTGGGGGCACGGAGAAGGGGCGCGGCTCCCGGTACCGGCGACACGGGGCGCCGGAACGGGAGCGGCCCTCGATCCGCTCCTTCCGCCGGCCGGCCGGCTCGGCGGGAGCGAGGCACGGGGGAGCCCCGGGGGAACGACCGTACGGGGGAACGACGGGGGAAGCACCGGAGAACGGTGCAACGGGGGAGCACGCGGCAGCGCCGGTCCGAGGCGGCCCACGGGGGACGTGGCCGTCACGGACCGGCGCTTTCGCGTGACCCGCGCGCGGAGGGCGCGTGCGCACCCGCGCGGGGCGTACTCGCTAGCGGCGGCCGCTCACCCGCCCCTGCAACAGCCGCGACAACGCCGAGTGGACGTCGTCCAGGGACCGCTCGGGCTGGAAGGCCTGCCAGTCCAGGGCCGCCACCAGCACCATGCCGACCAGCGCGGCCGCCGTCAGCTGCACGTCGATCTCGTCGCTGAACTCGCCGTTGTCGACGCCCTCGCGCAGCACCCCCTCGACGACGGCCACCGCCTCCTGCCGCACGACCATGAGCGTGGACTGCCAGGCACGGTTCGTGCGCCACAGCTCGGCCACGTACAACTGCGTGAAGGACGGATAGCGGTCGATGAACACCAGGCCCGCGCGGATCATCGCGTCGAGGGCGTCGACCCTGCTCCCGCCGCTGCGCGCCGTGTCCTCGGCGGCCTCCCGCAGTGAGGCGGTGAGCAGGCCCACGCCGTGCCTCAGCAACTCCTCGAAGAGGACCGACTTGCTCGCGAAGTTGTAGTAGACCGTGCCCTTCGCCACGCCGGCCCGTTCGGCGATCTCGTCCACCGTGGTGGCGGAGAAGCCCTGCTCGGCGATGAGGGTGACGGCCGCCTCGTAGAGCTTCTGCCGGGTGACCTCGCGGCGGGTGCGGCCGCCCGGGGTGGTGCTGCTTTCCATGGTCCTGATTGTCACAGGAACGCGGCCCCCCGGACGCCGGATCGTCACAGGCTCAGCTCCGGGTGCAGCCGGTCCAGGGTCCACACCTGGCGCCGGCGCGCCGACAGGGCGGTCAGCGCGAGGGCGCCCGCGGTGAACGCGGCGAGCACCGCGCACGCCTGCCACACGGGTCCCAGGCCGCCGCCGCTGATGAGCCTTCGGAGCGCCTCGACGACGTAACTCATCGGCAGGTAGGGGTGGATGGCGTTGAAGAAGCCGGGGCTCGTCTGCACCGGATAAGTGCCGCCCGCGGACGTCAGCTGCAGCATCAGCAGAGCCAGGACGAGGATCCGGCCCGCCGCTCCGAAGCGCGCGTTGAGCCACTGCACGAGAGCAGCGAAGCAGGCGGCCACCAGGAACAGGAAGCCCACCGTGCCGACGGCCCGGACCATCTCCAGACCGATCGCCCAGTGCAGCACGGCCATCAGCGCCGTGGTCTGCAGGACCCCGATCGCGACGACGGGCAGCCAGCCCGCCAGCGCGATCCGCCACGCCGGGGCGCCCGCGGCGAGCGCCCGCCGGTTCATCGGCGCGATCAGCATGTACGCCACCATCGCACCCACCCACAGCGACAACGGGATGAAGTACGGGGCGAAGCCGGTGCCGTAGTTGGGCGCCTTGTGCAGGTCGTGGGAGGCGAGCTGGACCGGGTCGGCCATGACGGCGGTGCGCGCGTCGCGCTGCCGGGCGTCGTAGTCGGGGATCCGCCCGGCGCCGTCGTGCAGCCCGTCGGCGAGCTTGCCGGAGCCGTCGGAGAGCTTGAACATGCCCCCGTTGAGGGTCTGGGCGCCTGTCTCCAGCTTGCCGACGCCCGCGTCCAGGTCCTCGGATCCCGTCTTGGCCGTGCTGAGCCCGGTGTTGATCTTCTTGGCGCCCTTGGCGACCTTCGCGGCCCCGGTGTTCAGCGCGTTGACCTGGGAGACGGCGTCGTCGAGGTCCTCGGAGAGATGCGGGGCGTCGTCGGCGAGCGACTGCGCCTGCTTCTGCAGGGCGGTGAGGTTCGTGCGGAGCGTCTTCAGGTCGCCGTCCTGGTCGGCGACCAGCGTGTTGACGTCGTCGGCGACCTTCGCCGCGTCGGCGGCCGCGTCCTTGGCCTTCTCGAGGTCGGCGCAGGCGGGGTCGGGCAGCACGGGGGTCTCGCAGCGCGCCTGGTAGACGGCGGCGAGCGTGTCGGAGGCCGTGTGGGCGCCCTCGGCGGCCGTCGGCGCCACCTTCACCAGGGTCTCCAGGTTGTCGTGGATCACCTTGGAGGAGTCCGCGACCAGCTGGGCGGTGTCCCCGATGGTCTTCTCGTTGTCCTTGACGAACGGCCCCAGTGCGCTCGCGACCCCGTTGACCTTGTCGGCGAGCCGCTGGGTGCCGTCCGCGACCTTCTGCGACCCGTCCTGGAGACTGTCGGCGCCCTTGTCGAGCTTCTTCAGCCCCTTGGCCAGCTTGCCGCTGCCGTCCTTGGCGTCGCCGAGCCCGTCCGCGAGGTCCTTGGAGCCCTGTTCGGCCTTCCCGATGCCTCCGTTGAGGTCGTCCGCCCCGTCGGCGGCCTTGGCGGTCGCACCGTGGATGTCGGAGAAGGAGACGAAGATCTTGTCCAGGAAGGACCGCGAGGCCTTCGTGGACGCGGCCCTGCGCACCTCGCTGAAGACCGTGCGCGAGATCTGCCCGACGATGTAGTTGTTCGCGTCGTTGGTGCGCACCTGCAGGGCGCTCGTCTCGGGGGAGTCGCCCGAGCTGGAGGCGATCCGCCTGCTGAAGTCGGCCGGCATGGTGAGCGACAGGTAGTACCTGCCGTCCTCGACGCCGGCGCGTGCCTCGGCGGCGCTCACCTCGTGCCACTCGAAGACGTCGCTGTCGAGCAGGTTCCGCGTGATGTCGTGCCCGGCGGTGATCTTCTTGCCCCCGGCGGTCGCCCCCCGGTCGTCGTCGACCAGCGCCACCGGGATGCGGTCGAGCCGGCCGTAGGGGTCCCAGAAGGACCACAGGTACAGCGCGCCGTACAGCAGGGGCAGCAGCAGGAGCGCGACGAGGGCGGCCCGGGGGAGCCGGCCCCGGCCGAAGCGCCTGAGCTCAAGAGCGGCGAGTCTCGGCGAGCGCATCGGGCTCCTCCTCTTCCTCGGGGGCGTCTTCCGTCGCGGCATGCGGTCGCGCTGCCGGTGCGGCCTCCTGGTCGGCCTTCGGTCCGGCCGCGTGTCCGGCCTCGTGGTCGTCCTCCGGATCGGCGGGCCGGTCGTCCTCCGGGCCGGTTCGCCGATCGCCGGACGGGACGGCGGCCGCGCCGGTGGCGACCGTGACGGCGCCCTCGGGGGCCTCGGCGCACACCGCCAGGATCGTCGTGCCCGCCTCGGCCAGGGACCTGAGCAGCGCCCAGACCTCCGCCCGCTCCGCCTCCGCCAGCTTCAGGTCGACGTCGTCGACGCCGAGCAGCCGGGGCCCTGCGACGAGGGCCAGCGCCACCGACAGTCGCAGCGCCTCGACGCGGTCCAGGTCGCGGACGGCGGTCCGCGAGCCCTTGGGCAGGGCCTCGCGGTCGAGTCCGGCGGCATCGAGCGCGGCGTCGATCCGCCGCCCCGCCTCGGCCGCCCGGTCCGCGCGCGGGCGCAGCAGTTCGCGCACGGAGCCGCCGAACCGCCGCTGCAGCAGCGCCCGTTCGCGTAGATGCTCCCCCACGGTGAGGGCGGGTTCGAGGTCGGTCACACCGGGTACATGCGCGAGTGCGGCGACGCGGCGCACCGCCGTGAGCTGTTTCGGCAGCCGCGCCCCGCCCACGGTCGCCGTCCCCTCGGTGGCCTTCATCCGTCCGGTGAGGCTGAGCAGCAGGCTCGTGCGGCCGGAGCCCGAGGGTCCTGCGATCGCGATCAGCGAGCCGGGCTCCGCGGCGACGGCGACGTTGCGGAACGCCCAGCCGCGAGGGCCTCGGAGCCCGAAGCCGTCGGCTGTGACACCGACTCCGTCCACTGGGTCCCCCTGGAATCCATGTAATTGAACTGACTGGTCAGTGCAAAAACTAGCCCGAACCTTCGCTCGAAGCAAAAGCGCAGGTCGGAACGGATTGTCAGTGGCATACCGCACGATGGGCACATACGGCAGCCCGTATCGGACGTGCCGTCACACAGACGACAGGAGGTTCGTCATGGCCACCCACCACGCAGCCGCCGCACACCGGCGCCGCGCCACCGGCCCTGCACCCTCACTGACCGGCCCCGCCGGCGACGTGCACCCCGTGCTGCGCCGCACCACGGCCCCGCCCGCCGCCCTCGACCTGCTCGCCCAGGCCCGTGCCGGGCTGGACGAGGCGGCCGTCCTCGACACCCCCAACGAGCGCTACGCCACGGCCCATCTGGCGGCCCTGCGCACCGCTGCGGCCGTCCTCGCCGCCCGGGGCCGCCCGGAACCCTCGCCCCGCCGCCGGGCCCGCATCCGCAGCGCCTGGGAGGTGCTCCCCGAGATAGCGCCCGAACTCACCGAGTGGAGCGCGCTGTTCGCCTCCGGGGCAGGCCGCCGCGCCCGGGCCGAGGCCGGCATCCAGGGCGCGGCCAACCGCCGGGACGCCGACGACCTGATCCGCGACGTGGCGATGTTCCTCCGTCTCGTCGAGCGGATGCTGGTCCTCCAACCGGTCCTGCCGCAGCCGCGCCAGGCGGAGGACGACCCGGACGGCCGGACAGCGGGCCGCGGTCTCCCGGACGCGGGCTGACACGGGCGTGCGCACCGTGCGGACGTCCGCCGGCGCGGCCCGTCGGCGCGGTCCGCCGCCGCCCCGCCCGTGCGGGCGGGTGCCGGGGAGCGCGGACCGTCCGCGTGACCGGACAGGACGCCGGAGGCAATAGGGTGGAAGGCGCCTGAAGCCTTCCCTCCGTCCGCCCGCGCGCCGGTCCGGACCAGGCCGGGAAGGCAGCCCGTTCGCTCCGCCGCGCAAGAGGCGGTGCCGCGCCGAGGAGTCAACTGCCGTGTCGGACCCGATGCGCCCGCCCGTCTCCCACCCCAGCCCTCAGCCGACGTCGGCCCGCTCCGGCCCCGCCCGGTCCCGGGCCTCGCTGCGCACCGCCGTGGTCTGGGAGGTCCTGCGCGACGCCCTCGAGCGGCGGGTCAAGGCGACCGGCCGCGAGTCGCTGGACATCCTCGACACCGGGGGCGGCAGCGGCAACTTCGCGGTGCCCGTCGCCGTCCTCGGGCACCGGGTCACGGTCGTCGACCCCAGCCCCAACGCGCTGTTCGCCCTGGAGCGACGCACCGCCGAGGCGGGCGTGGCCGACCGGGTGAAGGGCGTCCAGGGCGATGTCCACGGGCTGTTCGACGTGGTCGAGCGCGGCGGCTACGACGCCGTCCTGTGCCATGGCGTCCTGGAGTACGTCGACGACCCGGCCGAGGGCGTCCGCAACGCGGTGGCCGCGCTGCGCGCCGAGGGCGTCCTCAGCCTCCTCGCCGCCGGCCTCGGCGGCGCCGTGCTCGCGCGCGCCCTCGCCGGCCACTTCAAGGAGGCCCGGCAGGCGCTCACCGCGCCGGACGGCCGCTGGGGCGAGGGCGACCCCGTGCCGCGCCGCTTCACCGCCGAGCAACTCACCGAACTGGTCGAGGGCGCGGGCCTCACGGTGGGGGCCGTGCACGGCGTGCGGGTCTTCGCCGACCTCGTGCCCGGCGTCCTGGTGGACACCGAGCCCGGAGCGCTGGAAGCCCTGCTGAAGTTGGAGGAGGCCGCCGCCGAACTCCCCGCCTTCCACTCCGTCGCCACCCAGCTGCATGTGCTCGGTGAGGCACGAGGGGCCCACGGCGGCTGAGCGCCACCCGGGGCGTACCGCTGATCAGGGGCTCGGCGGCGCATGGAGTACGCCACAGGCCCCCCGTTCGGCCGCTGTGCGCCGTATGATCGGGGGAGACCGCCCGGCATGACGGGCCGACCGCCGGGGAATGGAAACCTCAGCGAGCCGGAACGTCCATGACGGGCTTCGGTTGGCCGATTGGCCCAGAGGGGCGGGTTTCACGGGGGCGATTCCCCGCCTATCCTGAAGGGACCCCCCGGGTCGCCCCGGCGACTGCACGATGAGGAGGACTCCGTGCCGCTCTCGGAGCACGAGCAGCGCATGCTCGAGCAGATGGAGCGAGCGCTGTACGCCGAAGATCCCAAGTTCGCGTCGGCGCTCGAGGGAAGCGGGCTGCGTACGTACACCCGGCGGCGGGTCTACCAGGCGGTCGCGGGCTTCCTCGTGGGAATCGCGCTCCTCATGGCCGGTATGGTCGCCAAGCAGGTGTGGCTGAGCGTCGTCGGCTTCCTCGTGATGCTGGGCTGCGCGGTACTCGCCGTCACCGGCTGGCGCAAGGCCCCCAAGCCGGGTGAGCAGCCCGCCGCGGGAGCCGCGGGCGCCCCGTCCGCACGCGGCCAGGTCAGGCAGAAGCGCTCGATGATGGACCGGATCGAACAGCGCTGGCAGCGCCGCCGCGACGAGCAGGGCGGTCACTGACGACGCCCTACACGAACCTGTTGAAGGGGTGACCACCCGAGTGGATGGTCACCCCTTCACCATGTCCCGCCGCCGCTGTGCCGTCGCGGCCATCCCGTCGCGGCCGTCCCGTCGCCGCCGTCCTGCCGTCGCCGCCGTCCCGTCGCGGCCGTTCCGTCGCGGCCGTCTCGCCGCTGTCCCGTCGTCGCCGGGCCTCCCGCTGATCAGCCGCCCTCCGGGCCGCTGATCAGCTTCCCTGCTGGCCGGACGGCCGGCGCAGCAGCGCCGACAGCCGGGCCGTCCAGCCGGCCTTGAGGAGCGTCCAGCGGTCCGCGAGACCCCAGAGCGCCCGGACGGCGGAGCGCGGTGCCACGACGGCCCGCACCCGCGTGGTCCAGCCGGCCTTCTCCCGCAGCGCCGCCCGCACCGTGCGGACCTCGTCGGCCAGCCCGGTCTCGGCCCTCGGCTCCGGGGCGTACAGCACCTGCTCCAGCGCGCCCGCCACCCGGTGGACCGAACGGGCCACCGTCTCGTCCAGCTCTCCGATCCGCACGATCCGCGCCGCCGCCCGCCGGGGCGTCAGCGCCTCGTCCGGCTCGATGCCGAAGTCCCAGGCCGTGTCGGTGAGCTCGCGCCACACGGCCAGGACATGCCCGGCGGCGGCCGCCCCGGCCTCTTCCCCGGGCTCGTCCAGCAGCACCGCCGGCTCGGGGTCCCCCGCACCCGGACCGTCCGCGCCCGCCTTCCCGCGCCGGCCCGGGGGAGCCCCGGCGGCCGCCGCGGAGTGCTGGGCGGAGGCCAGCCGAGCCGAACGCCGTCTCAGCCGCCACAGCATCGGCAGCAGCGGCAGGACGAGCGCCGTGCCTCCCAGCAGCGTCCAGGTGGCGATCTTGTACCAGGGGGCGCCGCCGCCGCCCTGACCGGACTGGTCCACCGGCAGCGCGCTGGCGCAGTCGTCGAGTTTCTTCTCCTGGACGGAGCAACCGGAGCTTGCCGAGGGCGCGTTCGACGGCGCGGCGTCCGCCGAGCGCGAGGCCTGGGGCAGGTCGGGGAGCGCCTCGCCAGGGGAGTCCGGCACCGTGTAGGTGGGGGTGGTGCCGCGGGTCGGGGTCGGCTCGAAGCGGGTCCAGCCCACGCCCTGGAAGTACAGCTCCGGCCAGGCGTGCGCGTCTTTCAGGCCGACCGCCATCGAGCCGTCCGCCTGCGGGGAGCCGGGCGCGAAGCCCACCGCGACCCGCGCCGGTATGCCCAGGGTCCGGGCCATCGCCGCCATCGCGAAGGAGAAGTGCACGCAGAAGCCCTGCTTGTCCCGCAGGAAACGGGCGATCGCGTTCGGGCCGTTGCCGACCTCGACCTGGGTGTCGTACTCGAAGCCGCCCGTCACCGCGAAGTAGTCCTGGAGCTTGACCGCCTTCTCGTAGGCGTTCGCGGAGCCCTTGGTGATCCGGCGCGCCTGTTGGGCCACTGTCGGCGGCAGGGTGCCCGGCACCTTGGTGTAGTCGCGCCGGATCGCGTCGGGGACGTCGGTCGCCGCCGCCAGCTGCTCCGCGGTCGGCTGCACGTCCAGGCTCTTGACCTGGTACGTCTTGCCACTGGTGTTCTGGCCGTGGTCGCCCACGAGCGTCATGCCGACCGGCTCGTACCGCCAGTTGCCCTTGATCTGCACGCCGCTGGGCGGATACGGCATCGGCAGCCAGTCCTGGGCGTAACCGTCGGCGGCCGCGATCCGGGTGGTGATCTCCGTGCGCTTGACGTCGGGCCCCAGCCCGGTGGGCGAGGGGAAGTCGTCGGGCACGGCGACGATGTGGCGCTTGGCCGGCTTCCACGTCGTCCCGTCGAAGTCGTCCAGCGACACGATCCGCAGATACATGTCGGAGACGTCGTCGGCGTTGGTGCGCAGGGTCAGCACCGTGCGGTCATCGTCCACGTTCAGGCTGTCGCGCAGCGACACCAGCGGGTTCACCGCGGAAATCGTGCCCCCGCCGCCGGTGCCCGCGCCCACGCCGGTGCCCGCCGCGTCGAGCAGGCCGCCCTGTATCGCCGGCAGCGGCAGCAGCGGCACCACGAGGGCGACGCCCAGCGCGGCCATCCCGATGCGCCGACCGGTGCGCACCGGGGCGACCGGACCGGGCTGTCCGCCCGGTCCGCGCCCGGACCCGCCGAAGACGCGGCCCCACTGCGAGAGCCGCTCGCGGCCCTCGGCGAGCAGCAGGACGAGATAACCGGCGGCGGCGACCAGGAACCACAGCCAGTCGGCCGCCCCGTCGGACAGCCCCGCGGCGACCGAGTACAGCGCCAGCAGGGGCAGACCGGCCGGAGCCGCGTTGCGGAACGTCACCGCCAGCGTGTCCACGACCAGGCCGATCACCAGCACCGCGCCGATCACCATCAGCCGGATGCCGTCGGACAGCGGGGCCGGGATCGCGTACCGCCCCACGTCGTCGGCGCCCGTCTGCAGCAGGTCGGCGAAGTGGCGGAAGGCCGCGGGGCCGGGGATCAGTCCGGCGAGCGCCTGCTCGCGGGCGAAGACCAGGGTCAGCATCATCAGCGTGACCACGGCCTGCGCCGCCACGGTCAGCGGCCGGGCCAGCGGCACCCGCCGGGCCGCGACGCCCGCTCCCGACTGGATCGCCAGCATGAACGCCGCCTGCACCAGCCAGGTCGCCGGATCCACCAGGGGCAGCAGGGCGCATGACGCCATCAAGGTGGCCGCCGCCGAGCATAGCGTCAGCCGAGCGCGCCCACTCATGACCGCCCCTCCCCGCCGCTCGCGGTGCTCGCCGTCATCACGCCCGCCCGGTCGCGGTCCGCCTGGCGCCACAGCTCGTTCAGCGAAGCGCCCCGCCGCACGCTCAGGGCCGTCCAGCCCGCCTCGCGCAGCATCCGCAGCCGCTCCTCCTGCCGGTTCATCGGATCGGGGGCGCCGTTCGGTTCACGCGTCCAGCGGTCGCCGTCCAGCAGGAAGGCGACCGCGCCTCCGCTGCGCCGGCGCATCCTGGCGGCCACCGCCGCCGCCTCCTCGTCGAGGTCCCCGAGGAACGCCACCAGCAGGCCCTCGTCGCCGCCGCGCAGCACGTCGTACGCGCGGGACAGGCTCGTGCCGTCGGAGTGGTCCACCACGGCGAGGGTGTCCATCATCAGTCCGGCGGCGTCCGCCGACTCCTGGTTCGCTCCGGCGAACCCGTCGGCCCCCTCGCCGGGAACCGAGTTGCCGGTGTCGGTCAGCAGCCGTACGGAGAAGCCCCGCTCCAGCATGTGCACCAGCACGGACGCGGCGCCGGAGACCGCCCACTCGAAGGCCGAGTCCGGGCCGGCGCCCACGTAGGCCAGACCCCGGGTGTCGAGGAGCACCGTGCAGCGCGAGCGCTGGGGCTGTTCCTCACGGCGCACCATCAGCTCGCCGTAGCGGGCGGTCAGGCGCCAGTGCACGCGGCGCAGGTCGTCGCCGTAGCGGTAGGCGCGCGGGATCACGTCGTCCTCGCCGGCCAGCGCCAGTGAGCGCTGCCGGCCCTCGCCGTACCCCGTGGCCTCGCCGCTCAGGCGGACCGGGGACAACGGTTCCACGCGCGGTATGACCGTCAGCGTGTCGTAGGTGGAGAAGGACCGGGTGAGCTCGCACATGCCGAACGGGTCGTTCAGCCGTAGCTGCAGCGGGCCCAGCGGGTAGCGGCCGCGCAGGTCGGAGCGGACCCGGTAGGACACCTCGCGGCGGCCGCCCGCCTCGACCCGGTCCAGGACGAAGCGGGGACGCGGGCCGAGCACGTAGGGCACCCGGTCCTGGAGCATCAGCAGGCCGGTGGGCAGCCGCGAGACGTTGTCCATCCGCAACTGGACGCGGGCCTCGCTGCCGGCGGGCACGCGCGCGGGGGAGAGCAGGCGGCTGCCGGCGACCCGGTAGCGGGTGCGGTAGACGACGGCCGCGCAGATCAGCGGCAGCGCGGCCAGCAGCAGCCCGACGCGCAGCAGGTCGGGCTGTCCGAGCACATAGGCGCAGACGGCGGCGGCGATGCCCGCGGCCAGGAAGGACCGGCCGCGGGTGGTCAGTCCGGCCAGCGCCGTGCGCACGCTGCCCTGGTCGCCCTTGCCTTCCCGGCCGGTCGACGGCTGCCCGGAGCCCCCGGCGGCCATCACAGCCTCCGCGACTGCGGGCCGTACCCCTGCGGGCCGTGCCCCAGCCCGTACCCGTGCTGCTGGGGGGCGGCGGGCACCGGGGTGCGCTGGATGATCTCCTCGACGACCTGCTCCGCCGTGCGGCGGTTGAGCTGGGCCTGCGCGGTCGGCAGCAGGCGATGGGCCAGGACGGCCACGGCGAGGTGCTGGATGTCGTCCGGCAGGGCGTAGTCGCGGCCGCTGAGGGCCGCGGTCGCCCTGGCGGCGCGCACCAGGTGCAGCGTCGCGCGCGGGGAGGCGCCGAGTCTGAGGTCCGGATGGGTGCGCGTGGCGGCGACCAGGTCGACCGCGTAGCGGCGCACCGAATCCGCGACGTGGACTCCGCGCACGGCGTCGATGAGCTTCACGATCTCGTGCGCGTGGGCGACCGGCTGGAGGTCGTCGAGGGGGCTGATCCCGCCGTGCACGTCGAGCATCTGCAGCTCGGCCTCCGCGCTCGGGTAGCCGATGGAGACGCGGGCCATGAAGCGGTCGCGCTGAGCCTCGGGCAGCGGGTAGGTGCCCTCCATCTCGACCGGGTTCTGCGTGGCGACCACCATGAACGGGCTGGGCAGCTCGTAGGTCTGCCCGTCGATGGTGACCTGGCGTTCCTCCAGCGACTCCAGCAGCGCCGACTGCGTCTTGGGCGAGGCGCGGTTGATCTCGTCGCCGATCACGATCTGCGAGAAGATCGCGCCCGGCTTGAACTCGAACTCGCGGCGCTGCTGGTCCCAGATGGACACGCCCGTGATGTCCGAGGGCAGCAGGTCGGGGGTGAACTGGATCCGGCGCACCGAGCAGTCGATGGACTTCGCCAGCGCCTTGGCCAGCATCGTCTTGCCGACGCCGGGTACGTCCTCGATCAGCAGATGCCCCTCGGCGAGGAGCACGGTCAGCGAAAGCCGTACGACCTCGGGCTTGCCCTCGATCACTCCCTCCACCGAACTGCGGACACGCTCCGCAGTGGCGGTCAGATCCGTGAGGCTCGCTCGCTCGTCATAGGTCGTCACCCGGCCCTCCTCGGCCCAAACTTTCTCCTGGCCGACGCACTGTGCGGCAAACCGGCCCACCCCGAATCACGGACGCCGCTCCAGAACTGCTCAGCGTGGCGTCACTCTCGCATTCTTGCTGCCGTTACCGATTCGTGTCACTCGCCTGTGGACAACTGTCCGTGATATGTCGGTGTTGTGGCGATTCGGGTGCCCGGGGACCCGGATCGCCGGTGAAACGACAGTGAACTACCGTGCCCGCGAACGGTCACGCGGGCAGCGGCAGCGGCGGGGGTGGCGGCACGCGGTGCGGGGCCGGGGAGGGCTACGCGGGGTCGATCTCGCGCAGCAGACCCGTGCGCACGTCGAACACGAACCCGCGCACGTCGTCGGTGTGCAGCAGGAACGGCGAGGTGCGCACCCGCTGCATCGACTGGCGGACGTCCTGGTCGACGTCGCGGAAGGCCTCCACCGCCCAGGCCGGGCGCTGGCCGACCTCCATCTCCAGCTCGGTGCGGAAGTCCTCGGTGATCGCTTCCAGGCCGCAGCCCGTGTGGTGGATGAGGACGACGCTGCGCGTGCCCAGCTTGCGCTGGCTGATGGTGAGCGAGCGGATGACGTCGTCGGTGACCACGCCGCCCGCGTTGCGGATCGTGTGGCAGTCGCCGAGCTTCAGGCCGAGCGCCGCGTGCAGGTCGAGCCGGGCGTCCATGCAGGCCACGACCGCGACCTCCAGGACGGGACGGGCGTCCATGCCGGGGTCGGCGAAAGCCGCGGCATACCGCTCGTTCGCCTTCACCAGGCGGTCGGTCACGGCGCCACCGCCTATGGCGCCTTCGGATGCGATGGGTACGGATGCGGAAGTCGTCATACTCATGACGGTACTGGTCACGGGCGTTCCGGTCTCGCTGTGGGGAGGGAAAAAGAGCGTCATCACGCCGTCTTTGTGAGGTACGACACAGCCGCTCGGAGGGGGCGTCCGCCGCTCGGCCGCGCCGTGCAGGCCGGTTGATTGACCGCGCGACACCGTGGACTAAAGTGACGCGAAGCGGGAGGCGACGATCTCCCTGCTGGACTGAATCCCGAGAGACCCCGGCCCGGCCGCCGGAGATCTCCCCGCGGCGCCGGCAGGCCTTCCCTTCACGAGGGGGCGGGGACCCGGCGGTGCGTACCACCCGCCGCATCTGAGAGGGCCCCTTGAGTCACAGTCGACATGTCCCGGTGATGCTCCAGCGGTGCCTGGACCTGTTGGCCCCCGCCCTGCGGGAACCCGGAGCGGTGGTCGTGGACTGCACGCTCGGCCTCGGCGGCCACAGCGAGGCCCTGCTGACCCGGTTCCCCGAGGCGCGGCTCGTCGCCCTCGACCGCGACAAGGAGGCCCTGCGCCTGTCCGGCGAGCGGCTGGCCCCCTTCGGTGAACGCGCCACCCTCGTGCACGCCGTCTACGACGAACTCCCCGAGGTCCTGGACCGGCTCGGGCACGCGCGCGTGCAGGGCGTCCTGTTCGACCTCGGCGTGTCCTCCATGCAACTGGACGAGGCCGACCGCGGCTTCGCGTACGCCCAGGACGCCCCGCTCGACATGCGCATGGACCAGACGACCGGCGTCAGCGCCGCCGAGGTCCTCAACACCTACCCGCCGGGCGAACTGGTGCGGATCCTGCGGGCGTACGGCGAGGAGAAGCAGGCCAAGCGGATCGTCTCCGCCGTCGTGCGCGAGCGCGACAAGGAGCCGTTCACCAACAGCGCCCGGCTCGTCGAGCTGATCCGCAACGCGCTTCCGCAGGCCGCCAAGCGCACCGGCGGCAACCCCGCCAAGCGCACCTTCCAGGCGCTGCGCATCGAGGTCAACGGCGAACTCTCCGTCCTGGAGCGGGCGATCCCGGCGGCCGTCGAGACGCTCGCGGTGGGCGGACGCATCGCCGTCCTGTCGTATCACTCGCTCGAAGACCGGATGGTCAAGCAGGTGTTGGCGGCCGGCGCAGCCAACACGGCCCCGCCCGGACTGCCGGTCGTCCCCGAGCGCTACCAGCCGCGGCTCAAGCTGCTCACCCGGGGTGCCGAACTTCCCACCGAGGAAGAGATCGCCGAGAACCGGCGCGCCGCCCCGGCGCGACTGCGCGGAGCCGAGCGGATCAGGGAGTCCATCGAATGACGGGCGTGAGCCGAGGGTGGCGCGTTCCACCCGGGGGAAGGCGAGTGAGCGGGAAACCCGAACTGAAAGGGAGGGCCGCCCGGCTCGCGCGGCTCTTCCCGGCAGGACCGCGGCAGGCGGCGCGCACCCCGTTCGTCCTCCTCGTCGTCCTCCTCCTCGGCGGCGGCCTCATCGGACTGCTCGTGCTGAACTCCGCGCTCAGCGAGGGCTCGTTCAAGATGGACGACCTGAAGAAGGACACCAAGAGCCTCACCGACGAGGAACAGGCGCTCCAGCGCGACATCGACTCCTACTCCGCCCCCGACGCCCTCCAGCGCCGTGCGCGCGAACTGGGCATGGTCCCGGGCGGCGACCCGGCGTTCCTGAACCCCGACGGCACCGTGAAGGGCGTCCCGTCGGCCGCGGCGCAGCAGTCCGTGCAGGAGGCCCCCGCCGTCCGGCCGCCCGAGGCCCTGCTGCTCTCCCAGACGATCGGATCGTCGCCGTCGCCGTCGCCGTCGCCGGCCCCGAGCGACTCGCGGCTCGACCCGCCGGTGCAGAACCCGGCCCCCGACCCGACCGAAACCACCCCCGAGACCCCCGGCAGGTGACGGAAGTGTCCGACAGGGAACCGCCGCGCCGGCGGGTGCCCGGCCCCGCCCGGTCCGCCCGGCCCGCCCGCCCCGCGTCCGCCCAGCGGCGCCCGGGCCCCGGCGGCCGCCCGGCCCGTCGCCCGGCCGCCTTCGCCCCCCGCCCGGCCCCGCGCGTCATCCGGCTCGGCAGCCCCCGGCCCCGGCTGCGCATGGTCGGCCTCGCGCTGACGCTGGTGCTCCTCGCCTTCGTGGTCCGCCTCCTGCAGGTGCAGGCCGTCGACGCGAGCAGCTACACCGCCAGGGCCGAGCAGAACCGGTACGTCGGCCAGGTGCTGGCCGCCGCACGCGGCGAGATCACCGACCGGACCGGCGTGGCCTTCGCGACCAGCGAGGACGCCTACGACATCACGGCCGACCCCACCATGTTCGCCCGCCCGCAGCTCCCGGTCGACGACGGACCCGAGCAGGCGGCCGCCCTGCTCGCCCCCATCCTCCGGCAGGATCAGGCCGCCCTCGTCAAGAAGCTGCGGCCCGAGGACCGCAACCTGCGCTACGTCAAGCTCGCCGGCCGGCAGACCCCCCAGGTCTGGAAGCAGATCCGGGACCTGAGGTCGGCGCTCTCGGCGAAGTCGGAGACGGACAAGGCCACGGTCAACGTCCTCGCCGGGGTCTTCTCCGTGCCCAGCAGCAAGCGGGTGTACCCCAACGGTGACCTCGCCGCCGGGATACTGGGCTGGGTCAACGCCGACGGCAAGGGCGGCGGCGGCGTCGAGCAGCAGCTGAACGCCACCCTCGCCGGCAAGGACGGCAAGATCCGCTACGCCCAGTCCGGCGGCCGCCAGGTGCCCACCGCGGGCTCCACCGAGACCCCGGCGGTGCCCGGCTCCGACGTCGAGCTCACCATCGACCGCGACATCCAGTGGGCCGCCCAGAAGGCCATCACCGACCAGGTCGAGCAGTCGAAGGCGGACCGCGGCTACGTCATAGTGCAGGACACGCGCACCGGCGAGATCCTCGCGATGGCCAACTCGCCCGGCTTCGACCCCAACGACCTCTCCCGGGCCGACGCCGCCGACCTGGGCAACCCGTCCGTCCAGGACGCCTACGAGCCGGGCTCCACCGCCAAGGTCATGTCGATGGCCGCCGTCCTGGAGGAGAACGCCGCAACCCCGCTGACGCACGTCACCGTGCCCAACCGGCTGCACCGCGGCGACCGGCTCTTCCAGGACGACGTCGACCACGCCACCTGGTACCTCACGCTCAACGGCGTGCTCGCCAAGTCCAGCAACATCGGCACCATCCTGGCCACCGGACAGCTCGGCAAGACGCAGGCCGAGGCCAACCGGGTCCTGTACTCCTACCTGCGCAAGTTCGGCATCGGCAGCCACACCGGGCTCGGCTTCCCCGGCGAGACCAAGGGCATCCTCGCCCCGCCCGGCAAGTGGTCGACCTCGCAGCAGTACACGATCCCCTTCGGCCAGGGCATGTCCCTCAACGCGCTCCAGGCGGCCTCGGTGTACTCCACGATCGCCAACGGCGGGGTCCGCGTCGAGCCCACCCTGGTGCGCGGCGCCAAGGGCCCGGACGGCCGCTTCACCCCGGCCCCGGCGCCCGGCAGGTCGCGGGTGGTGAGCCAGAAGACGGCGAAGGCCCTCGCCCAGATGCTGGAGTCGGTGGTGGACGACGAACAGGGCACGGGCGCCAAGGCGCGCATCCCCGGATACCGCGTCGCGGGCAAGACGGGCACCGCCAACCGCGTGGATCCGGCCACCGGCACCTACAAGGGCTACACCTCGTCGTTCGCCGGCTTCGCGCCCGCCGACAACCCCCGCATCACCGTGTACTGCGCGATCCAGAACGCCACCGAGGGCAGCTATTTCGGCGGCCAGATCTGTGGTCCCGTCTTCAAGCAGGTCATGGAGTTCGCCCTGAAGACCCTGCAGGTCCCGCCGACCGGGGCGAAGCCCGCCAACCTCCCGGTCGACTTCACGCCCTGACCGTGCCGCCCTCCCGAGCGGCCTCGCCCGGGCCGCCCGGGAGCAGCCCCGGCCGGACCTCACCCGCCCGCCCCGACCCCCCGCCCGCCACTGTTCAGCGCCGCACAAGCCAGGAACCGAGCCCGTGACCATGATCACTCCCGACCCCGGGAAGCCCGCAACGCCCGCGTCCCCCACCGCGCCCTCGCTTCGCCCCCGGGCGGGTGCGCCCGGTACGCTCACCGCCGTGCCACACGCTGATCAGTCCCGAACCCCCCAGAAGGGCGCTTCCGTGACATATCCGGGACCGCCGCGACCGGCCCAGGTCTCCGCCACACCCCTCGCGGACCTCGCCGATCAGCTGGGCGCCGCGCAGCCGGAGAACGCCGCCGTCGAGGTCACGGGCATCACCCATGACTCGCGCGCGGTCCGCCCCGGGGACCTGTACGCCGCCCTGCCGGGCGCCCGTCTGCACGGCGCCGACTTCGTCACCCAGGCCGCGAGCCTGGGCGCGGCCGCCGTGCTGACCGATCCGACCGGCGCCGAGCGCGTCGCCGCGACCGGCCTGCCGGCCCTGGTCGTCGACGACCCGCGCGGGTCGATGGGCGAGCTGGCGGCCACGATCTACGGACACCCCGGCCGCGACCTGCTCCAGATCGGCATCACCGGCACCTCGGGCAAGACGACCACCGCGTATCTCGTCGAGGGGGGCCTGAAGTCGGTCCGGTCCACCGGACTCATCGGCACCGTCGAGATGCGCATCGGCGAAGAGCGCATCAAGTCCGAGCGCACCACCCCGGAAGCCACCGATCTGCAGGCCCTGTTCGCCGTCATGCGCGAGCGGGGCGTCGAGGCGGTCGCCATGGAGGTCTCCAGCCACGCCCTGGTCCTCGGCCGGGTCGACGGCTGCGTCTTCGACATCGCCGTCTTCAACAACCTCAGCCCGGAGCACATGGAGTTCCACTCCGGCATGGAGGACTACTTCCAGGCCAAGGCGCGGCTGTTCACCCGGGAACGCAGCAAACTCGGCGTGGTCAACTTCGACGACGCGTACGGCCGCCGGCTGATCGAGGAGGCGGAGGTCCCGGTCGTCACCTTCTCCGCCGAGGGCCACCCCGACGCCGACTGGCGCGCGGTCGACGTCGAGATCGGCCCCATGGACTCGACGTTCGCCGTCGTGGGCCCGGACGGAGCGCGGGCGGCCGCCAGGTCGCCGTTGCCGGGCTCCTTCAACGTGGCGAACACCCTCGCCGCGATCGTCGCGCTCGCCGCCGCCGGCATCGACGCGCAGACCGCCGCCGACGGCGTCGCCGCCGTGCCGGGCGTGCCGGGCCGCCTGGAGCGGGTGGACGCCGGGCAGCCCTATCTGGCGGTCGTCGACTACGCCCACAAGACGGACGCCGTCGAGTCGGTCCTGCGGGCGCTGCGCAAGGTCACCAAGGGCCGGCTGCACGTCGTCCTCGGCTGCGGCGGCGACCGGGACCGCACCAAGCGGGCCCCGATGGGCGCCGCCGTCGCCCGGCTCGCCGACACGGCCGTGCTGACCTCCGACAACCCCCGCTCCGAGGATCCGCTCGCGATCCTCGCGACCATGCTCGAAGGCGCGGCGTCCGTGCCGGCGCACGAGCGCGGCGAGGTCCTGCTGTTCGAGGACCGGGCCGCCGCCATCGCCGCCGTCGTGGCCCGCGCGCACGCCGGGGACACCGTGCTGGTCGCGGGCAAGGGCCATGAGCAGGGCCAGGACATCGCCGGCGTCGTCCGTCCCTTCGACGACCGCCAGGTGCTTCGCGAAGCTATCCAGCAGACCCAGGGATGAACTTGTGATCGCCCTCTCCCTCGCCGAGATCGCAGCAGCCGTCGGCGGGCAGACGCACGACATACCGGATCCGTCCGTGAAGGTCACCGGACCGGTCGTCCGGGACTCCCGCGAGGTGGAGCCCGGCAGCCTCTTCGTCGCCTTCGTCGGCGAGCGGGTGGACGGCCACGACTACGCGGCCCAGGTCGTCGAGGCGGGCGCGGCGGCCGTGCTGGCCTCACGGCCCGTCGGGGTGCCCGCGATCGTCGTGGACGACGTCCAGACGGCGCTCGGCGCTCTCGCCCGGCACGTCGTGCACGCGCTCGGCGCGACCCTCGTCGCGCTCACCGGCTCGGCCGGCAAGACCAGCACCAAGGACCTCGTCGCGCAGGTGCTCCGGCGCAAGGCGCCGACCGTGTTCACGCCCGGCTCGCTCAACAACGAGATCGGGCTGCCGCTGACGGCGCTGTCGGCCACCGAGGAGACCCGGTTCCTCGTGCTGGAGATGGGGGCCCGCGGCATCGGACACATCCGCTACCTCACCGGTCTGACCCCGCCCCGGGTCGGCCTCGTGCTGAACGTGGGCAGCGCCCACATCGGCGAGTTCGGCGGCCGCGATCAGATCGCACAGGCAAAGGGCGAGTTGGTCGAGGCCCTTCCGCCGGCGAGCGAGGGCGGCATCGCGATCCTCAACGCCGACGACCCGTTGGTCCGGGCCATGGCTTCCCGTACCCAGGCGAGAGTGGTCCTTTTCGGAGAGTCCGGCGAAGCGGACGTTCGGGCCGAGAACGTGCGACTCACGGACAGCGGACAGCCCTCGTTCAGCCTTCACACACCCTCCGGGTGCAGCGATGTGACCATGCGCCTGTACGGTGAGCACCACGTGTCGAACGCGCTCGCCGCGGCCGCCGTCGCCCATGAGCTGGGCATGTCCGCGGAAGAGATCGCCACCGCGCTCTCCGAGGCGGGCTCCCTCTCCCGCTGGCGGATGGAGGTCACCGAGCGCCCGGACGGCGTGACGATCGTCAACGACGCCTACAACGCGAACCCCGAGTCCATGCGAGCCGCTCTGCGCGCGCTCGCGGCCATGGGCAAGGGGCGGCGGACCTGGGCGGTGCTCGGCAAGATGGCCGAGCTCGGGGACGAGGCGCTCGCCGAGCACGACGCGGTCGGACGGCTCGCCGTCCGGCTCAATGTCGGCAAGCTCGTCGCGGTCGGGGGCAGGGAAGCCGCCTGGCTGCAACTGGGCGCATACAACGAGGGTTCGTGGGGTGAGGAGTCGGTGCACGTGTCCGACGCACAGGCGGCTGTCGACCTGTTGCGCAGCGAGTTGCGCCCGGGGGACGTCGTGCTCGTGAAGGCGTCCCGTTCGGTCGGCCTCGAGAGTGTCGCGCAGGCGCTGCTCGAGACCGGCGCCGAGGGTGAGGTCGCCGCCCGATGATGAATCAGATCCTGTTCGCGGGTGTGATCGGCCTCTTCCTGACGCTGGTCGGCACGCCGCTGCTGATCAAGCTGCTGGCGCGCAAGGGCTACGGCCAGTACATCCGCGACGACGGCCCGCGCGAGCACGCCAGCAAGCGCGGTACGCCGACCATGGGCGGTATCGCCTTCATCTTCGCGACGATCGCGGCGTACTTCCTGTCCAAGGTGATCACGGGCAAGCCGCCGACCTACACCGGTCTGCTGGTGCTGGGCCTGATGTGCGGCATGGGCCTGGTCGGGTTCCTCGACGACTACATCAAGATCGTCAAGCGGCGTTCGCTGGGTCTGCGGGCCAAGGCGAAGATGGCCGGCCAGCTGATCGTCGGCATCGCCTTCGCCGTGCTGTCGCTGCAGTTCTCCGACAACCGGGGCAACACGCCCGCCTCCACCAAGCTGTCGTTCATCACGGACTTCGGCTGGACGATCGGCCCCGTGCTGTTCGTGGTCTGGGCGCTGTTCATGATCCTGGCGATGTCCAACGGCGTGAACCTGACGGACGGTCTGGACGGCCTCGCCACCGGCGCCTCCGTCCTCGTCTTCGGCGCGTACACGTTCATCGGCGTCTGGCAGTTCCAGGAGTCCTGCGCCAACGGCGAGACCCTGACCAACCCCAGCGCCTGCTACGAGGTGCGCGATCCGCTGGACCTCGCGGTCATCGCCTCCGCGCTGATGGGCGCCTGCCTCGGCTTCCTGTGGTGGAACACCTCCCCGGCCAAGATCTTCATGGGCGACACCGGTTCGCTGGCGCTCGGCGGCGTGCTCGCGGGTCTGGCGATCTGCTCCCGCACCGAGCTGCTGATCGCCCTCCTGGGCGGCCTGTTCGTGCTGATCACCATGTCGGTGGTCATCCAGGTCGGCTCCTTCAAGCTGACCGGCAAGCGCGTCTTCCGCATGGCGCCACTCCAGCACCACTTCGAACTCAAGGGCTGGTCCGAGGTCCTGGTCGTGGTCCGTTTCTGGATCATCCAGGGCATCTGTGTGATCGTCGGACTGGGTCTCTTCTACGCGGGATGGGCAGCGGACAAGTGACCGACTGGCAGGGGAAGAACGTCACCGTCGCCGGGCTCGGCGTCTCCGGCGTCCCGGCGGCCAAGGTGCTGCACGGGCTCGGCGCACGCGTCACCGTCGTCAACGACGGCGACGACGCACGCGCGCGTGAGCAGGCCGCCGAACTCGAGGCGCTGGGCGTGACCGTGCGCCTCGGCGACGGGGAGACCCTGCCCGAAGGCGCCGAACTCGTCGTCACGGCGCCCGGCTGGAAGCCGGACAAGCCGCTGTTCACGGCGGCGCACCAGGCCGGGGTGCCGGTCTGGGGCGACGTCGAACTCGCCTGGCGGCTCAGAGGCCCCGACGCGGCCCCCTGGCTCTGCGTCACCGGCACCAACGGCAAGACGACCACCACCCGGATGCTGGCCTCGATCCTGGAGGCCGCCGGGCTGCGCACGGCCGCCGTCGGCAACATCGGCGTCTCCCTGCTGGACGCGGTGGTCGGGGACGAGCGGTACGACGTCCTCGCCGTCGAACTCTCCAGCTACCAGCTGCACTGGGCGCCCTCGCTGCGGGCCCACTCCGCCGCCGTCCTCAACCTCGCCCCCGACCACCTCGACTGGCACGGCTCGATGGAGGCGTACGTCAAGGACAAGGGCCGCGTCTACGAGGGCAATCGGGTCGCCTGCGTCTACAACGTGGCCGACAAGGCCACCGAGGACCTGGTGCGCGAGGCGGACGTCGAGGAGGGGTGCCGGGCCGTCGGCTTCACCCTCGGGCCCCCCGCGCCGTCCCAACTCGGCGTGGTCGACGGCATCCTGGTCGACCGGGCCTTCGTCGAGAACCGGCAGAAGAACGCCCAGGAGCTCGCCGAGGTCGCCGACGTCGATCCGCCGGCCCCGCACAACATCGCCAACGCCCTTGCCGCCGCCGCCCTCGCGCGCGCCTTCGGGGTGCCCGCCAAGGCCGTCCGGGACGGTCTGCGGGCCTTCACGCCGGACGCCCACCGCATCGCCCACGTCGCCGACGTGGACGGCGTCGCCTACGTCGACGACTCCAAGGCCACCAACACGCACGCGGCGCAGGCCTCGTTGGCGTCCTACGGGTCGATCGTCTGGATCGCGGGCGGACTCGCCAAGGGCGCGACCTTCGACGAGCTCGTCGCCGAGTCGGCCGCGCGCCTGCGTGCCGTGGTGCTCATCGGCGCCGACCGCGCCCTGATCCGAGAAGCCCTGGCGCGACACGCCCCGGAAGTACCCGTCGTCGACCTCGACCGGACCGACACTGGGGCGATGCTCGCGGCAGTCCAGGAGGCCCGGCGCCTCGCCGTCGAGGGCGACACGGTGCTCCTCGCCCCGGCCTGCGCCTCCATGGACATGTTCGTCAACTACAACCAGCGCGGTGACGCGTTCGCACAGGCCGTTCGCGAACTCGGCGCCTGACCCGGCCGCCTGCCGGGCGACCTTGGGAGGGACGCGTGGGACCGTCACGGCCGACGTACAGCGGACACCGCGGGTGCGGAGCGGCAGATGCCCGGTAGCCGAACCGGGCGTCCGCCCGTCCAGCGGACCGTCCGCCGACCCCCGGCCCCTTCCCGGACGGGCCGCGACAACCCCGTGCGACGGCTCCACGAGCGCGCCCGCAAGGCCTGGGACCGGCCGCTGACGGCCTACTACCTGATCTTCGGCGGCAGCCTGCTGATCACCGTGCTGGGCCTCGTCATGGTCTACTCGGCCTCCCAGATCACCGCGCTGCAGATGTCGTTGCCGGGTTCGTTCTTCTTCCGCAAACAGTTCCTGGCCGCCTCCATCGGGGCCGTGCTGCTGCTGGTCGCGTCGCGGATGCCGGTCAAACTGCACCGCGGGCTCGCCTATCCGATCCTCGCGGGCGCCGTCTTCCTCATGGCCCTGGTGCAGGTGCCGGGGATAGGGATGTCGGTCAACGGCAACCAGAACTGGATCTCGCTCGGCGGCTCCTTCCAGATCCAACCCAGCGAGTTCGGCAAGCTCGCGCTGGTGCTGTGGAGCGCCGATCTGCTCGCCCGCAAACAGGAGAAGAATCTTCTCGCGCAGTGGAAGCACATGCTGGTGCCGCTGGTGCCGGTGGCGTTCATGCTGCTCGGGCTGATCATGCTGGGCGGCGACATGGGCACCGCGATCATCCTGACGGCGATCCTGTTCGGGCTGCTGTGGCTGGCGGGGGCGCCCACCCGGCTCTTCGTCGGCGTCCTGTCGGTCGCCGCCACCCTCGGCGTGATCCTCATCAAGACCAGCCCGAACCGTATGGCCCGGCTGCAGTGCATCGGCGCCACCGACCCGGGCCCGGGCGACGCCTGCTGGCAGGCCGTGCACGGGATCTACGCCCTGGCCTCCGGCGGGATCTTCGGCTCCGGACTCGGGGCGAGTGTGGAGAAATGGGGTCAACTCCCCGAAGCCCACACCGACTTCATCTTCGCCGTCACCGGTGAGGAACTGGGCCTGGCGGGCACGCTGTCGGTGCTCGCCCTGTTCGCGGCTCTAGGCTATGCGGGTATCCGCGTGGCCGGACGCACGGAGGACCCCTTCGTGAGGTACGCCGCGGGAGGTGTGACCACCTGGATCACCGCTCAGGCGGTGATCAACATCGGTGCGGTGCTCGGCCTGCTGCCGATCGCCGGCGTCCCCCTCCCGCTGTTCTCCTACGGGGGCTCCGCCCTGCTGCCGACCATGTTCGCCATCGGGCTGCTGATCGCCTTCGCACGCGACGAGCCCGCTGCGCGGGCGGCGCTTGCGATGCGGCAACCCCGTTTTGGTAGAAAGCGGGGGTCGGGGAACTCCGTGTTCGACCGGAGTCCCCGGAGATGGAACACGATGCGACGGCGTGCCTCGGCGGCGCGCCCGTCCGGAGAGCGGTGAATTTCGGTGCATGTCGTACTCGCTGGTGGGGGGACCGCCGGCCACATCGAGCCCGCGCTCGCCCTCGCGGACGCCCTGCGTAGGCAGGACCCCGGTGTGGGGATCACGGCCCTGGGCACGGAGCGCGGCCTGGAGACCACGCTCGTTCCGCAGCGGGGCTACGAGCTCGCGCTGATCCCCGCCGTGCCGCTGCCGCGCAAGCCCACCCCTGAGCTGATCACCGTCCCGGGCCGGCTGCGCGGCACGATCAAGGCCGCCGAGCAGATTCTGGAGCGCACCAAGGCGGACTGCGTCGTCGGCTTCGGCGGGTACGTGGCCCTGCCCGGCTACCTCGCCGCCAAGCGCCTCGGCGTGCCGATCGTCGTCCACGAGGCCAACGCCCGCCCCGGGCTGGCCAACAAGATCGGCTCGCGTTACGCGGCCAGGGTCGCCGTCTCCACGCCCGACAGCAAGCTGCGCGACGCCCGCTACATCGGCATCCCGCTGCGCCGCTCCATCGCCACCCTGGACCGTGCCGCGGCCCGCCCCGAGGCCCGGCACCTGTTCGGCCTCGACCCCAACCTGCCGACCCTGCTGGTCTCCGGCGGCTCGCAGGGCGCGCGCCGCCTCAACGAGGTCGTCCAGCAGGTCGCGCCCTGGCTGCAGCAGGCCGGCATCCAGATCCTGCACGCGGTCGGCCCGAAGAACGAAATGCCGCATGTGCAGCAGATGCCGGGGATGCCCCCCTACATCCCGGTACCCTATGTGGACCGGATGGACCTCGCGTACGCCGCCGCCGACATGATGCTCTGCCGGGCGGGCGCGATGACCGTCGCCGAGCTCTCCGCCGTCGGACTCCCGGCCGCCTACGTCCCGCTGCCGATCGGCAACGGCGAACAGCGGCTGAACGCCCAGCCGGTGGTCAAGGCGGGCGGCGGACTGCTGGTCGACGACGCGGAACTGACGCCCGAGTGGGTCCGGGAGACCGTCCTGCCCGTCCTCGCCGACCCGCACCGGCTGTACGAGATGTCCCGCGCCGCCAGCGAGTTCGGCCGCCGGGACGCCGACGACCTGCTCGTCGGCCTGGTGTACGAGGCGATCGCCGCCTCTCGTGCACACCGTTAGGAAACGCATCGGCGGGTGAGCCGAAGGGCCGGGCCGGCGCCGGGAGAGGGGAAGTGCGCGGGCCGCAAGGGCTGGGCACGGCCGGGCTCCCGGCACCGGCCCGCACGACCCGGAGGGGAACCGAGCCAGAAAGGGAGTGTGCGTGGCCGGACCGGACACCGCCGAGCGCGGTGCACGCCAGCAGGAGTCGTCCGGCCCGCCCCTCGTCCGGAGGTTGGGGCCGCGCCGACTTCGTACGATCATCATCCTCGCGTGCGTCACCGTGCTGCTGGGGGCCGGCGCCGTCTGGGCGCTGTACGGCTCGCAGTGGCTGCGGGTGCGCGACGTCGCGGTCTCGGGCACGGCCGTGCTGACCCCGCAGCAGGTGCGCGAGGCCGCCGACGTGCCGGTCGGAGCGCCGTTGGCCTCCGTCGACACCGGAGCGATCGAGGCGCGGCTGCGCAGGGAACTGCCCCGGATCCACACGGTGGACGTGGCCCGTTCCTGGCCGCACGGAATCAGCCTGGAAGTGACCGAACGCACGCCGGTCCTGGTGGTGCGAAAAGGGTCGAATTTCGTGGAGGTCGACGACGAAGGCGTCCGTTTCGCCACGGTTTCCGAGGCGCCCCGAGGAGTGCCGCTTCTCGAAACGGCCGTTTCCTCCTCGCGATCGGCCGCCGCGAGTCTGCGCCGCTTCGGCGAGGCGCGGCTGGTGCGGGAGGCGGTGGAGGCCGCCGGTTCCCTTCCGGCCGGCGTCGCCCGGCAGACCCGGCTCGTCAAGGTCCGCTCCTACGACGACATCTCGCTGGAGTTGGGCGCCGGCCGCACCGTGGCCTGGGGGAGCGCCGAGAACGGCGCCGCCAAGGGCCGTGCGCTCACGGCTCTCATGAAAGCCGCTCCGGGCGCGCGGCACTTCGACGTCAGCGCTCCCACCGCCCCGGCGTCATCAGGGAGTTGACGCACATCAGCGCAGGCCAGCACCCTGGTTGGGCAGCGACACGGCTGATCACATAGGGTGAAAAGAAAAACGGGAGGTTCGGCGTGTTCGTTGAACGGGCGCCACTTGTCGACTTAGTGTCCTGTTCAGAAGACTTCAAGGAACGGACACACTGGTAACCCTAAACTTCAGCGTTAGGGTTCGGGTCGGCGAAACGGACCGTCCCATTCGGCATCAGTCGTCGGATCGCATCACCTGCGACGCGACGACACGTAACTCGAGGCGAGAGGCCTTCGACGTGGCAGCACCGCAGAACTACCTCGCAGTCATCAAAGTCATCGGTGTCGGCGGCGGTGGTGTCAATGCCATCAACCGGATGATCGAGGTCGGTCTCAAGGGCGTCGAGTTCATCGCCATCAACACCGACGCGCAGGCGCTGTTGATGAGCGACGCCGACGTCAAGCTCGACGTCGGCCGCGAACTCACCCGCGGACTCGGCGCCGGCGCCAACCCGGCCGTCGGCCGCAAGGCGGCAGAGGATCACCGCGAGGAGATCGAGGAGGTCCTCAAGGGGGCCGACATGGTCTTCGTGACGGCCGGTGAAGGCGGCGGCACCGGCACCGGCGGCGCGCCCGTCGTGGCCAACATCGCCCGCAACCTCGGCGCCCTCACCATCGGCGTGGTCACCCGCCCCTTCACCTTCGAGGGACGGCGGCGGGCCAACCAGGCCGAGGACGGCATCGCGGAACTCCGCGAAGAGGTCGACACCCTCATCGTCATCCCGAACGACCGACTGCTGTCCATCTCGGACCGCCAGGTCTCCGTCCTCGACGCGTTCAAGTCGGCGGACCAGGTCCTGCTCTCCGGCGTTCAGGGCATCACCGACCTCATCACCACGCCCGGCCTGATCAACCTCGACTTCGCCGACGTCAAGTCGGTCATGTCCGAGGCCGGTTCGGCGCTCATGGGCATCGGCTCGGCCCGCGGCGACGACCGCGCGGTGGCCGCCGCCGAGATGGCGATCTCCTCGCCGCTCCTGGAGGCCTCCATCGACGGCGCCCGGGGCGTGCTGCTCTCCATCTCCGGCGGCTCCGACCTGGGCCTCTTCGAGATCAACGAGGCGGCCCAGCTGGTCAGCGAGGCGGCCCACCCCGAGGCCAACATCATCTTCGGCGCGGTCATCGACGACGCGCTCGGCGACGAGGTCCGGGTCACCGTCATCGCGGCGGGCTTCGACGGGGGCCAGCCCCCCGCCCGCCGGGAGACGGTCATGGGGTCGTCCTCGTCCTCGGCCCGCCGCGAGGAGCCCACTCCGGTACGGCAGCCCGAGAGCCGTCCGTCCTTCGGCTCGCTCGGCAGCGTCACGCCGAAGGAGGACCCGGAGCCGGCCCCCGAGCCGGTCGCCGACCTCCCGGTCTCGCCGCCGGTGCCGCCGTCGCGGACCTACACGGACAGCGCGGCCGAGGAACTGGACGTGCCGGACTTCCTGAAGTGATAGGACAGCGCGAGAGCGTGAGCGGCGCGCACTTCGCCTTCACCGACCGGTGGGGCGGGGTGAGCGCCGCTCCGTATGAGCAGCTCAACCTCGGCGGAGCGGTCGGCGACGACCCCGACGCCGTGCGTGCCAACCGGGAACTGGCCGCGAAGTCGCTCGGGCTCGACCCGGGCCGGGTCGTCTGGATGAACCAGGTGCACGGCGACGAGGTGGCCGAGGTCGCCGGACCGTGGACCACCCCGTCGGCCCCGGCGGTCGACGCCCTGGTGAGCGCGACCCGCGGACTCGCCCTCGCCGTGCTGACGGCGGACTGCGTGCCGGTGCTGCTGGCGGACCCGGTCGCCGGGGTGGTCGCCGCCGCCCACGCGGGAAGGCCCGGCATGGTCAAGGGCATCGTGCCCGCGACGATCGACGCGATGAAGTCGCTCGGCGCCGACCCCGCCCGGATCGTCGCCCGTACCGGACCCGCCGTGTGCGGCCGGTGCTACGAGGTGCCGGAGGCGATGCGCGCCGAGGTGGCCGCCGTCGAGCCGGCCGCCCGCGCCGAGACCAGCTGGGGCACGCCCGCGGTCGACGTGACCGCCGGAGTGCACGCGCAGCTCGACCGGCTCGGCGTGAGCGACCGGGAAGTCTCGCCGGTGTGCACACGGGAGTCGAACGATCACTTCTCGTACCGCCGCGATCGCACCACGGGGCGACTCGCGGGATATGTCTGGCTGGGCTGATGCACATGACGGACCGTGAGGGCGAACTCGCCGCGAATCTGGCGAAGGTGCGCGAGCGCATCGACGCCGCGTGCTCGGCGGCCGGGCGCGCCCCGGAGGACGTGACCCTGATCGTGGTCACCAAGACCTACCCGGCGAGCGATGTGCGGATCCTGTCGGAACTCGGCGTGCGGCACGTCGCCGAGAACAAGGACCAGGATGCGGCGCCCAAGGCGGCCGAGTGCTCCGATCTGCCGCTCGGCTGGCACTTCGTGGGGCAGTTGCAGACCAACAAGGTGCGTTCCGTGGTGGGTTACGCGGACGTGGTGCAGTCCGTGGACCGCGCCAGACTGGTGACCGCCCTGTCGAAGGAGGCCGTGCGGGCCGGCCGCGAGGTGGGCTGTCTCATCCAGGTCGCCCTGGACGCCGGGTCGGGTGAGCGGGGCGAGCGCGGTGGCGTGGCCCCGGGCGGGGTCGGGGAGTTGGCCGACCTGGTCGCCGGCTCGCCGGGACTGCGGATCGACGGACTGATGACCGTCGCACCTCTGACCGGGGAGTACGCCGGTCGCCAACGAGCGGCGTTCGGGCGGTTGATGGATTTGTCGACTGACCTGCGCCGAGCCCATCCTGCTGCGAACATGGTGTCCGCGGGGATGAGTGCGGACCTCGAGGAGGCCGTGGCGGCCGGAGCGACACATGTACGCGTCGGCACTGCGGTACTCGGAGTCCGCCGCGGGCTCGGGTAACGTCGCCAGGAAGTCGGACCACAGCAGAAAATATGGTCATTACCGCCGAAAGGCGGACATAAGGGCCACGTGGATCGCGGGACTTGGCAGTCGAAAGTCGATCCACCACAGAGCGGAGGACTCAGAGCATGGCCGGCGCGATGCGCAAGATGGCGGTCTACCTCGGCCTCGTGGAGGACGATGGGTACGACGGCCGGGGATTCGACCCCGATGACGACTTCGAACCCGAGCTCGACCCGGAACCCGAGCGGGATCACCGGCGACACGAGCCGTCCCACCAGTCACACGGTGCGCACCAGTCCCAAAGGGACGAAGAGGTGCGTATCGTCCAGCCGTCCGCGCCGCGTGAGTCGGCGGCCCGGGCCGCTTCGCTCCCCGCGGAATCCGGACGTCCGGCGCGTATCGCGCCCGTGGCATCCATCACACAAGAACGCCAGTCCCTGGAGAAGAACGCACCGGTGATCATGCCCAAGGTCGTGTCGGAACGAGAGCCGTACCGGATCACCACGCTTCACCCCCGGACCTACAACGAGGCCCGTACCATCGGGGAACACTTCCGTGAGGGCACCCCGGTGATCATGAATCTGACTGAGATGGATGACACAGACGCGAAGCGACTTGTCGACTTTGCGGCCGGTTTGGTGTTTGGTCTTCACGGCAGCATCGAGCGGGTGACGCAGAAGGTGTTCCTGTTGTCGCCTGCTAACGTCGATGTCACGGCGGAGGACAAGGCCCGCATCGCAGAGGGCGGGTTCTTCAACCAGAGCTGAGACGCAAGACCGGAACGAGCAGTACAGAGCAGCACAGAGCAGCACAGAGCAGGGGAGAGGGAAGCACCGAACATGAGCGTGGTCCTGGATGTCGTCTACATCGCGCTGATGGTCTTCCTCATCGTGCTCATCTTCCGGTTGGTCATGGACTACGTCTTCCAGTTCGCCCGCTCATGGCAGCCCGGCAAGGCGATGGTGGTCGTTCTGGAGGCCACTTACACTGTCACCGATCCACCGCTCAAGCTTCTGCGGCGGGTCATCCCGCCGTTGCGTCTCGGGGGCGTGGCGCTCGACCTGTCCTTCTTCGTACTGATGATCATCGTCTACATCCTGATCTCGATCGTGAGCCGGCTGTGAGCGATGTGAACTACCGTCTTGCCGATGCCGACGACTACGTTGAGGTGAAGAGATGCCGTTGACCCCCGAGGACGTGCGGAACAAGCAGTTCACGACCGTCCGCCTCCGAGAAGGCTATGACGAGGACGAGGTCGATGCCTTCCTCGATGAGGTCGAAGCCGAACTGACGCGCCTGCTCCGCGAGAACGAGGACCTGCGCGCCAAACTGGCCGCGGCCACGCGCGCTGCCGCCCAGAACCAGCAGAACATGCGCAAGCCCCCCGAGCAGGACCAGCAGCAGGGTGGTGGCATGCAGCAAGGCGGCATGCAGCAGCAGGGTGGCATGCAGCAGGGCGGTATGCAGCAGCAGGGCGGCATGCAGCAGGGCGGCATGCAGCAAGGCGGCATGCAGCAGGGCGGCATGCAGCAGCAGGGGATGCCTCCGCAGGGCATGCGAGGTCCGGGCGCTCCGGTGCCCGCCGGAATATCTGGTCCGCCGCAGCAGCAGATGGGCGGCCCCATGGGCGGCCCGCCCCAGCTGCCGAGCGGTGCGCCGCAGCTGCCCGCCGGTCCCGGCGGACAGGGCGGCCAGCAGGGTCCCGGCCCGATGGGTCAGGGTCCGATGGGCCAGGGCCCCATGGGTCAGGGTCCGATGGGCGGCCAGCCGCCCATGCAGCAGCAGATGGGCGGCCCGATGGGCGGACCCATGGGCGGCCCGATGGGCGGCCACGGTCAGGGCCCCGGTGGCGACAGCGCCGCGCGCGTCCTCTCGCTGGCCCAGCAGACCGCCGACCAGGCGATCGCCGAGGCGCGTTCCGAGGCCAACAAGATCGTCGGCGAGGCGCGTTCGCGTGCCGAGGGTCTCGAGCGCGACGCCCGTGCCAAGGCCGACGCCCTGGAGCGGGACGCGCAGGAGAAGCACCGCGTCGCGATGGGCTCCCTGGAGTCCGCCCGCGCCACGCTGGAGCGCAAGGTCGAGGACCTGCGCGGCTTCGAGCGCGAGTACCGCACGCGTCTGAAGTCGTACCTCGAGTCCCAGCTGCGTCAGCTGGAGACCCAGGCCGACGACTCGCTCGCTCCGCCGCGCACCCCGGCAGCGGCGTCCCTGCCGCCGTCCCCGGCGCCCTCGATGGCTCCGGCCGGCGCCAGCGCCCCGTCCTACGGCGGCAACCCGGGCATGGGCGCGCCCAGCCCGGCCGCTCCGTCCTACGGCGGTCAGCAGCAGATGTCCCCGGCGATGACTCAGCCGATGGCTCCGGTACGTCCGCAGGGTCCCTCCCCGATGGGCCAGGCTCCCTCGCCGATGCGCGGTTTCCTCATCGACGAGGACGACAACTGACGGCCAGTAGTACGCCTTGGGCGTCGGCAGCGTTCAAAGGGGCGGGGCCCCGGATCACGATCCGGGGC
>NZ_JBHVYK010000064.1:357-45776 GCF_042880855.1 Streptomyces sp. NPDC058291 | reverse complement strand
CCGAGTCGTCGCGGACCTGGACCTCCTCGAGCAGGCGGGCCCAGGTCCCGTCTGCCTCCCACCGGGCGAACCGCTCATAGACCGTCTGCCACGGCCCGAACCGTTCCGGCAGGTCACGCCACGGAGCACCCGTCCGCAACCGCCACAACACCCCGTTGATCACCTGCCGGTGATCCCGCCACGGACGACCCCGCCCGTCAACACCCGGCAACAGCGGCGCTATCCGCTCCCACGCCACATCCGTCAACTCACCACGACCCACCACAAGATCAACTATCAGACAGGCCCTAGGCCGCCGCGCTTCCCAGCAGGGCCCTGATGGGCCGCCACAGCTCGGGGCCGGCCGTGACGCCGGCCGGGACGCCGTTGTCGGGCGGGGTGCGCCATATCAGGCCGTCGGGATGGTGCAGGACCGCCGTGATCTCGTCCGGGGTCGGCGGGGCGGCGTTGCCGCGCAGGTAGACGGCCCGCAGGCCCAGGTTGCGCAGCCTGGTGAGGGCGCGCGCCCGGTTGCGGGCGTGGACGAGGACGCGGACGTCCGCGGCGGGGCCGGGGAGGCCCTCTCGGGCGGCGGGGCGGGGCAGGTTCAGCGCCACCACCACCATGCCGTCGGGCAGCTTGCAGAAGCCTCCTGCGGCCATGCGGTCACACCCCCGTGTGCGTCGGTGTCGAGGTCGCTGTCAATAAGAAGAGCACAGGAGGCACCTAAACACGATCGGCGGCAACCCGCCAGGGGTTGCCGCCGATACGCTTCTGACCTGCGGGAACGTCGGCTACTTCGCCGACGGACCGACCTTCACCTTGATCGTGGAGCCATTGGCCGGCTCACTGACGATCTTGATCGAGGTGTTGGTGTCAGCGATCTTGACACCCGCGAGCGGGGTCGAGGCGTCGTAGTACGTCGACTTGCCGTCGTCGAAGACCGGGACGCCCGGGCGGGACTTGATCTTGACCGCGACGTCCGCCTTGTGCAGCGTGATCGCGTCCGTCGGATACCGGCTGAAGGTCGAGTCGAAGCTCTGCAGACGGGCGTTCATCGCGGTGCCGTCGGCCCACTTCAGCGGCGTCGGGTGCGAGTCGACCGGCAGGATCTGGCCCTCACCCGGGTGGGCGCTGGTGTTGTTGTCCGCCTGGGACAGGTCCCACTTCCAGATCAGCAGGCCGTTCTGGTAGGCGTAGTGCTCGACCCAGCTGGGACGGGTCGTCGAGAAGCCGAAGTTGTACGGGCCGACCTTGAGGGTCTTGTCGTACGACACGTACTGGCGGTTCTCGGCGATGTAGTACTGCGGGTAGTCGTCCGTGATGGACGCGCCGATGCGCGAGAAGCCGGCCGCCTTCCAGGCCGGGTCGGCGGTCTCCGCGTTGTCCGAGAAGAGCGCGGCGCCGTCCGCCGTCACCTTGATCTCGTCGGCCGCGAAGCCCTTCAGGGCCACGCCGCCGTCGGTGGCGTAGCGGAAGCGCAGGCTGACCTTCTTGCCCGCGTAGGCGTCCAGCGGGAACGTCAGCTTCTGGTACGACGCGACCGTGCCGGTCAGCGCGGGCTTGCCGCTGCCGTCCCGCGGGATCGCGGTGCCGTCGGCCAGCGTGCCGTCCAGGGGCGTGTAGTTGGCGCCGCCGTCGGTGGAGACCTCGGTGTACAGGTAGTCGTAGTCCTGCTCGGTGTCCCACCAGGCGTCCAGCGTGAGCGCCGCGGAGGTCTTGCCGGTCAGGTCGACGTCACGGGTGAGCGTGTTGCGCAGGTCGTTGCCGCTGCCGCTCCACCACTGCGTGGCGCCCTGGGCCGGGGCGACCACCTCGGTGGTGACCTTCTTCTCCGGCAACTGGACGACCAGCGCCTGGGCGTTCTTGGTGTTGTACTCCGCGAGCCCGAGCGTGTGGCTGGACTTGACGCCCGCCTTGGCCACGTCGTAGTCCAGCCAGCCCAGTTGCAGCTTGTCCCAGGCGTTCATGTCGCCGGGCAGGTCGCCGATGGCGTTGCGGCCGGTGCCGAGCCAGGAGCCGGAGGACATCAGCGTCCAGAAGCCGGTGGAGTTGTCGCCGCCGCCGGAGGTGTCGTACTCGTCCGGCAGGCCGAGGTCGTGGCCGTACTCGTGCGCGTAGACGCCGAGGCCGCCGTTCTCCGGCTGGATGGTGTAGTCGCCGACCCAGATGCCGGTGTCGCCGACCTGGGCGCCGCCGAGCTTGTTGGTGTCCGGGCCGGTAGAGCCGGCGTCGGTGCCGAAGGCGTACCAGCGGTGGGCCCAGATGGCGTCCTCGCCCTGCGCGCCGCCGCCCGCGGACTCGTCCTCGCCGGCGTGCACGATCTGGAAGTGGTCGATGTAACCGTCGGGCTCGTTGAAGTCGCCGTCGCCGTCGTGGTCGTAGCGGTCCCACTGGTCGAACTGGGCCAGCTCCGCCTTGATCTGGGCCGCGGTGTCGCCCGCGGCCTCACGCTCGGCGACCCAGGCGTTGACGCCGTCCTGGACCGCGTACCAGGCGCCGGTGGAGGCCTTGTTGGAGCCGTAACGGGCCTCGTTGTAGGGGACCTTGACCCAGTCGGTGACCTCGCCGTCGACCGAGTAGCGGCCCGAGGACTGCTTCTCGTAGTACTTCTTCAGCGACTCGGTCTTCTTGCCGGTGCCGAAGTACAGGTCCTGGAAGTGCGCCTGGTTGTAGTCCGCCTGCCAGGCGGTGGAGTTGTCCTTCTTGCGGTCCGGCTGGGCTATCCGGTTGTGCAGCGGGCCGGCCGTGCCGCCGTAGCGGGAGTCGACCTTGTCGCCGAACTCGACCAGGATCGTGAAGATCTTGTCGGTCTTCTCCCGGCCCAGCTCGACGTACTTGCTGTCGCCCTTGCGGCTCTTGAGCTGGACGACCTTGGACCCGTCCCGGTCCTTGACCGACGCCTTGCCCGATATGACCTGCTTGAGGGCTTCCTCGCGCTGGGCGTCCTGCGTCTTGCTGAGCGGCCCGTCGAAGTCGTGCTCCTTGGCCTTCGCCGGCTGCGGGTCGCGCCGGTCGACCGCCGGCGCCTTCGCCGAGCCGTTCTCGGCGGCCTGCGCCACGGCGAACGTCGAGTACGTCGCCGAGGCCGCGGCCAGGGCGACGACGGTCGCGACCGTCCGATACGTCCAGGATCTACTGCTCACTTGCTGTCCTCCCACGCACGCGCCCGTGCGCGCGGAAAGGGGGGATCCCTGTCAAGGAAGGTCCGCGCGCTGTTATACGCGTGTAGTCAAGTGCCGCCATTTGACTACTGGTTTGCGAGAAAAGACAGACCTTGACTTGGACAGGTCAAATGCATTATCGGGAGCCGGTGTTCGTATTGCGGACATATGGCGGCAACATGACGCACCGTGAAGGACCGGGCCGGGCGCGCGGACGGTCCACCTGATGGACGTCATGACTCCGTGCGCCCCCTGTGCACCGGCACCGTGGGTTAGGTCACGCTTACCGCTCGTCCCGCTCGGGCATGCAGGCGAATAGAGTCGAGACCGCCCCCGCTTCCGAGGACACGATTGCCATGCCTCGTCCGACTGTCGCACAGCTCACATACGGTTCCTGCACCGTCATCTTCTCGACGCTCGCCATGCTGCTGCTGTCACAGACGAGTTCGGGCCCCGGGATCGCCGTCATCGTCGTCGCCGCGGTCGCGCTCGGCGTGCTCGTGGCCATGACGGTGCCGACGCCGAAGCCGTCGAGGAAGGCCGTGGCCGCCTGTTCCGCGGCGAGCGCGCCCGCGGGCCGGACGCAGCCCTTCACCGTCAGCGTCACCGTTCCCCCGCACGCGCCCGTGCAGGCCCCCGTGCCGGCGTCCGTCGCCGCGGCGGCCGAGCCGGTCCGGGAGCCCACCGCCCCCTGAACCGCAGCGGCACGGCGCAGGGCCCGCACCTCGGGGTGCGGGCCCTGTGCCGTGCCGTGGTCCGGGCGGCCCGTCAGCCGGTGCTGACCACCACCGTCTTGGCCGCCTTGTCGTGCAGGCCCTGTTTGTACGGCTTGTCGAAGTAGCTCCAGCCGCCGCAGATCGCCGTCCACAGACACGCGCAGCAGAACGCGAACGGCACCCACAGCACCAGCGCGCGGATCAGCGACGTCTGCACCGAGGGCGTGGCGCCGTTGTCGAGGTCGGCCACCCGTATGCCGAGCCACTTCTTGCCCAGCGTCCGGCCCGTCCTGGCGGTCAGGATCGTGTCGTACCCGACGTACAGGATCACGGCGACCAGCTCCCGGCCGAAGGTCTTGCCGAACTCGATCTTGTCGGCGTTCATCGTGTACTGCGCGACCCCGAAGGCCCACGCCAACAGCGACGCGACGATGAAGACGAGGATCATGTCGATGATCCGGGCGAGCGTGCGCCGGCCGCTGTCGGCGAGCGGGGGCATCCCGGCGAGCGGATCGGCGGGACGGCCGCCGTACGGATCGCCTCCGTAGGGGTCGCCGCCGTACGGGCCGCCGCCGTACGGGCCGCCGCCCTGGGGCGGGGGCTGCCCGGCTCCTGGGCCGTACGGCCCCTGCGGGCCCTGGGGGGCGTCGTAGGGCGAGCCCTGCGGGGGCTGCTGCGGCCGTTTGCGGAACGGGTCGTCCTCCGGCGGCTCGCCGCCGCCGGAGCCGGGGGGCGGTTCGGTGGTCATGCCCCCGAGTCGACCGCGAACCCCCGCCCTCCGCATCCGGCGAGCGGCCGTCCGGGGTACTCCGGGCGAAGGCGCGAAGCCGGGAGGGCCGGTGCGGTCAGCCCGCGACGAACGTGTGCGCCGCCTTGTCGTGCCAGCACTGGCGCCACGGCTTGTCGAACAGGCCCCAGACGACGCCGACCACGCCGACCACGAGCAGGCCCGGAATGCTGTAGACGAGCCAGCGGCGCACGGCCGCCCCGAAGGACGGCGGCTCACCGCCCTCGATGTCCCGCACCTCCAGACCGAGCAGCTTCTTGCCCAGCGTGCGGCCCCACCTGGCGGTGGGCAGGGCCTCGTAGACGATCCCGAACACCAGCAGGACGGCGACGACGATCCCGAGGTACACCGACGTCGTGCCGTCGAGCAGCCAGACGGTCACGGTCTCCCCGGTCAGCCTGGCCGCGACGATCTTCTCGTGGACGTGGTCGAGGGCCCTCACGCCGAGCGGCACCGCGGCCGCGCCGGTGACGGCCGCGAGGACGAGGGTGTCGACGAGACGGGCCGCCAGCCGCTTGCCGAGGCCCGCGGGACGGGCCGACGCCTGACGCCGGGCCGCCGCCTGGAAGATGTCGTCGACCGGCGGCTTCCACGGCGCGACCGGCCCGTCCTCGGCCGCCGCGAGCCGGTGCACCTGCTGCGCCCAGGAGGGCTGCCCGCCACCGGGCCCGGCCGGGGCGACGGGGGCGGCGGGTTGACGCGGGACGCTCGCGGCGGCCTGCTGCGCGGCGGACGGCGCGGACTGGGCGGACTGGGCGGACGGCGGGACCGGGGCGCCCGGGAACGCGGCGGGACCCTGCGCGGCGGGAACGGCACCCGGGAGGGGAGCCGGGGCGGGGGCGGGAGCCGGCGCGCCCTGCGCGGGCCCGGCCTGCGGGGCGGGGGCCGCCGCCCGGGACGCCGCCACCCGTTCGGCGGCCGCCTTGCCGGCGCCGAACCCCGGCTCGGCGGGAGCGGCGCCGGCCGCTGCCGCGGACACGCGGCCCGGCGTCTGCGCGCCCGCCTGCTCCGGGAACGCCGGGGCGGTCGTCGGGGCGGTCGTCGGCCCCTGCGCGCCGGACGCGCCGTCCTGATGGCCCGTGCGCGGGCCCGGCGCGCGGAAGGTGACGGTGCCCTCGTCGGGGACGAACCCGGGGGCGCCGGACGGCGATCCGGTCGCCCCGGGGCCCGGCGTCGGGCGGCGGAAGACGAACGTGCCCCCGGAGACCACGTCCCCGGCGCCGGAGCCGCCGTGGCCCTCCGGCTCCGCGGGCGGGATCGTCGCCCTGCCGTCCGTGCTCGCCGAGCGGCCCTCGGGCTGCGCCGGGGCGGGCGCGGGCGTCCGCGGGTCGGCGCCCTGCGGAGCGCCCCAGGAGACCCGGCGGTCCTGTTCGCCGCCGAAGCCGGACTGGCGCGCGCGGTCGGCGCCCCACGCGGAGGCCGGCTCGGAGGCCGGCTCGGCACGGCCGCGGTACGGGTCGGCCGGGGCGGGATCCTCGTCGAAGAAGTGCGGGCCGGTCTCCTCGACGGAGGGCACGGGGCCGCCGGGCGGCGGTGTGAGCGGCCGGCCGTCGGACGGGGGCGTGAGCGGCCGGCCGTCGGACGGCGCCGGTCGGCTGGTGCCAGGTACCCAGGAGGCACCGTTCCAGTACCGGACGTATCCAGGGATGGAAGGGTCCGGGTAGTACCCCTCGCGGGGCCTGTCGTCGCCGGGGGCCGGGGTTGGGGCGCTCATGTCCGTCGTCCCGTATCTGCTCGGGGGTGGGATGGGGGACCACATTTATCAGACGCGCGCAGGGGCCAGGGCGGCTCTGGCCATACGGCCACCTTTCCGGGCAACCCCGTGCACGCTCTTCACACGTTCGAAACCGCCCGCCGGGGCCCGGCGCGCACGCCCGCCGGAAAAGTTCTCCGAACCCGCGTAATGGTTCCGGGTCGACGCCCTCTCCACTCGTACGGGCCTGCCCGAAGGGCCGTGCGAAGGCCCGCCCCGGGGCCCGTCGGACAGTCCGTGCGGGCCGGGGGCCCGCAGGGGTTCCGTATCGAGAGGAGAACGTCATGCATCACACCGTGGTGGAGCGCGAGCTGGAGCTGAAACTCGTCCTGTCGCCCGAGCGCGGCATCCTGGTCCCGGCCCGGCTCGGCTACCGCAGCGACGACCCGTTCGCCGTGCACGTCACCTTCCACACCGACTCCGAGCGCCCGGTCGCCTGGACGTTCGCCCGCGAGCTGCTCGTGGAAGGGGTGTTCCGGCCGTGCGGGCACGGGGACGTGCGGGTGTGGCCGACGAAGGTCGAGGGGCGCGGCGTCGTGCTGATGGCGTTGAGCTCCCCCGACGGCGACGCCCTGCTGGAGGCGCCCGCGGCCCAGGTCTCGGCCTGGCTGGAGCGGACGCTGCGGGTGGTGCCGCCGGGGACCGAGGGCGAGCAGCTCGGCCTCGACGACGCTCTGGCCGAGCTGCTCGCCCCCTCGCCCCGGCTCTCGGCCACGCTGGAACAGGGCGGGCTTTCCTCGGCGGACGACGCCTGGCTGCGCGATCCGTGGCCGGGCGACGAGCCGGGGGACGCGGGCGAGTGAGCGAGGCCGTCACCTGTCAGTCGTCGGCCCTCCCCCGTCCCCCGCCAGCCGTCAGCCGTCCCCCGTCCCCCGTCAGCCGTCCCCCGTCGGCCCTCCCCCGTCCTCCGCCAGCCGTCAGCCGTCAGCCGTCAGAACAGCTTGCCCGGGTTGAGGATGCCCAGGGGGTCGAAGGCGGCCTTGACCGCGCGCTGCATCTCCACGCCCACCGGGCCGATCTCGCGCGCCAGCCATTCCTTCTTCAGCACGCCGACGCCGTGTTCGCCGGTGATGGTGCCGCCGAGTTCCAGGCCGAGGCCCATGATCTCGTCGAAGGACTCGCGGGCCCGCCGGCACTCGTCGGGGTCCGCCGCGTCGAAGCAGACCGTGGGGTGGGTGTTGCCGTCTCCCGCGTGGGCGACGACGCCGATGGTCAACCCGTGCTTGTCCGCGATGCGTTCGACGCCTTCGAGCATCTCGCCGAGCCTGGACCGGGGCACGCACACGTCGTCGATCATCGTCGTGCCCTTGACGGCGTCCAGCGCGACGAGCGACGAACGCCTCGCCTGGAGCAGGAGTTCGGACTCGGCGTCGTCCTCGGCGGGGACGACCTGTGTGGCGCCGGCCGCCTCGCACAGCGCGCCGAGCGCGGCTAGGTCGGCGGCCGGGTCGGGGGTGTCGAAGGCGGCCAGGAGCAGGGCCTCGGTGGTCTCCGGCAGGCCCATGCGGGTGAGTTCGTTGACGGCCCGGACGGTGGTGCGGTCCATCAGTTCGAGGAGGGACGGCACATGCCCGCCGGCCATGATCCGGCACACCGCGTCGCAGGCGGCGGCCGCGGACGCGAACTCGGCCGCCAGCGCCAACTGCCGCGGCGGCTGCGGCTTCAGCGCCAGGACCGCACGCACGACGACGCCCAGCGAACCCTCGGAGCCGACGAACAGCCGGGTGAGGTCGTAGCCGGCGACGCCCTTGGCCGTGCGGCGGCCGGTGGACATCAGCCGCCCGTCGGCGAGAACCACGTCGAGACCGAGCACGTATTCGGCCGTCACCCCGTACTTGACGCAGCACAGGCCGCCGGACGCGGTGCCGATGTTGCCGCCGATCGTGCACGTCTCCCAACTGGAGGGGTCGGGTGGGTAGTACAGACCGTGTTCGCCCACGGCCCGGGACAGGACCGCGTTGACGACGCCCGGTTCGACGACGGCGATGCGGTCCACCGGGCTGATCTCGATGACGCGGTCCATCTTCGTCAGGGACAGCACGATGCAGCCGTCGGTGGCGTTGGCGCCGCCGGACAGGCCGGTGCGGGCGCCCTGCGGCACGACCGGGACGCGCAGCTCGGTCGCCGTGCGCATGACGTGCTGGACCTCCTCGGCCGTGCGCGGCAGCACGACCACGGCCGGGGCGCCGGCCGGGCAGAAGCCGGCCATGTCGTGGGCGTAGGAGACCGTGACGTCCGGGTCGGTGAGGACGGCCTCGGCGGGCAGGCCGGCCAGCAGGCGGTCGAGGAGGTTGCCCGTCGCCTCGTCGCGCGGCGCTTCCAAACGGCTCATGATCACAGGTTCGCACCCGGGGCCATCGGTGTGAACCCCACCCGCCGGACCCCGCCGCCGACGTCACGGGGTCGTCGTACTGACGCACAGTGAGCGCCATGGAGAAGGTCCCTTGGTTTCGTCGGCGGCTGATCGTGGGGTCGCTCGTGGGGTGTCTCGCGCTGGGCGGCGGGGTGCTGTGGTGTCTGCCCGGCGAGGGACCGGCCGGGCGGGCGCCCGTGGCCGCTCCCGGGGCGCAGGCCGGGTCGGCGGTCCGGGCGGGGACGCCGGCGGCGCTCGCGGATCTGGCGGAGCTGGTCGCCGAGCGCGAGAGCCGGGTGCGGGCGCATCCGAAGGACGCGCGGTCCTGGGCGGTGCTGGGCGCCGCCTACCTGGAGCAGGGCCGGCGCACCGCCGCGGTGGCCGCGCTGTACCCCAAGGCCGAACGGGCGCTGCGGACCTCGCTGAAGGCGCGTCCGAAGAACAACGCGGACGCCCTGGGAGGTCTGGCCGCGCTGGCCAACGCGCGCCGTGACTTCCCGGCGGCCCTGGCCTGGGGCGAGGCCGCGCGCAAGGCGGCGCCCCGGCGCTGGACGACGTACGCGCAGCTCATCGACGCGTACACCGGGCTGGGCGACTACAAGAAGGCCGGCAAGGCGCTCGACCGGCTGACGGCGCTGCACTCGGGGCCGGTCGTGCGGGCCCGGGCCGCGGGCGTGTACTGGGACCGGGGCCGGCGCGAGGACGCGCAGGCGGCGCTGGCGGACGCGGCGGCGGGGGCCGGCTCCCCCGCCGAGCAGGCGGCCTGGCTGGAGCGGGGCGGACAGCTCGCCTGGGAGCGCGGCGAGCGGGAGAGCGCCCTGCGGCACTTCCAGGAGGCGGTACGGCTGGACCCCGACATGCGGGCCGCGCAGGCGGGGCAGGGCCGGGCGCTGGCGGCGCTGGGGCGCACGTCGGAGGCGCTGAGCGCGTACCGGACGGCGCTCGGCAAGCAGCCGTCGCCGCAGTACGCGCTGGAATTGGGCGAGCTGTACGAGTCGCTGGGGCTCGCCCAGGCGGCGCGGGTGAGTTACGACCAGGTGCGGGCGCTGGTGCGCCAGGAGGCGGCGGGCGGGGTGGACGGGGAGCTGGTGCTCGGCCGGTTGGAGGCGGACCACGGGGACGCGGCCCTGGCGGTGCGGCGACTGCGGGCCGAGTGGCACCGGCAGCCGGCGATCGCGGTCACGGACGCGCTGGGCTGGGCGTTGCATCGGGCCGGTCAGGACGAGGAGGCCCTGCCCTTCGCCGCGATCGCCACCGACCGGGTGCACGGGGGCGCGATGCGCAGCGCGCCGTACGTCTACCACCTGGCGATGATCGAGCGGAAGCTGGGCCGGGAGGAGCCGGCCCGGCGGCATCTGCGGGAGGCGCTGCAGATCAACCCGTACTTCTCGCCGCTGCTCGGGCCGGTGGCCCGGGCAGCGGCCGCACAACTGGGCGACGAGCCGGCCCCCGCGGACCTGCCCGACTGAATGCCGGGCGGGCTGCCCCGCTGCCTCAGGGGGGTCAACTGCCCGGCCGGCTGCCTGCCGGGCTGACTGGCCGACTGCCCGGCGGTCCGGCGGTCCGGCTGCCTGCCTGCCCGCCCGGGCTGCCTGTCCGGGCAGTCTGCCGGGCCGGCCGACCGACTGCCCTGCCGGGCGGGCTGCCCCGCTGCCCCAGCGGGTCGGCTGCCCGGCCGCTGCCTGCCGGACTGACCACCTGCCCGGCGGTCCGGCTGCGCCGCTGGCCCAGCAGGTCGGCTGCCCAGCAGGTCGGCTGCCCGGCGGTCCTGCTGCGCCGCTGCCTCAGCGGGTCGGCTGCCCGGCGGTCCTGCTGCCTGCCTGCCCGTGCTGCCTGCCCGGGCAGGCAGCACGCCGGCCCGCTGGCCGGCTACAGGTTGCCGCGCTTGGCCTGCTCGCGCTCGATCGCCTCGAACAGGGCCTTGAAGTTGCCCTTGCCGAAGCCCATCGAGCCGTGGCGCTCGATGATCTCGAAGAAGACGGTCGGCTTGTCCTGGACCGGCTTGGTGAAGATCTGCAGCAGGTAGCCGTCCTCGTCGCGGTCGACGAGGATCTTCAGCTCGCGCAGGGTCTCCACGGGGACGCGGGTCTCGCCGGCCCACTCGCCGAGGGTGTCGTAGTAGGAGTCGGGGGTGTCGAGGAACTGCACGCCGGCCGCGCGCATCGTGCGGACGGTCTGCACGATGTCGTTGCTGTTGAGCGCGATGTGCTGGACGCCGGCGCCGCCGTAGAACTCCAGGTACTCGTCGATCTGGGACTTCTTCTTGGCGATGGCCGGCTCGTTGATCGGGAACTTGACCTTGAGCGTCCCGTCGGCGACGACCTTCGACATCAGGGCGGAGTACTCGGTGGCGATGTCGTCGCCCACGAACTCCTTCATGTTGGTGAAGCCCATGACCTTGTTGTAGAACCCGACCCACTCGTTCATCCGGCCGAGCTCGACGTTGCCGACGCAGTGGTCGACGGCCTGGAAGGTGCGGTGCGCGGGGGGTTCGACGATCGGGTCGGCGCTCACGAAGCCCGGGAGGTAGGGGCCGTCGTAGCCGGACCGGTCGACGAGGGTGTGGCGGGTCTCGCCGTAGGTGGCGATCGCGGCGACGACGACCGTGCCGTGCTCGTCCTTCAGCTCGTACGGCTCGGCGATCGAGCGCGCGCCGTGCTCGACGGCGTAGGCGTGGGCGGCGCGGGCGTCCGGCACCTCGATGGCGAGGTCGACGACGCCGTCGCCGTGCTCGGCCACGTGCCGCTCGAGGAAGTGGCCCCAGGGGGTGGCGGCCTTGATGACGGAGGTGAGGACGAAGCGGGCCGAGCCGTTGGTGAGCACGTAGGAGGCGGTCTCGCGGCTGCCCGTCTCCGGTCCGGAGTAGGCGACCAGTGTCATGCCGAAGGCGGTGGAGTAGTAGTGCGCCGCCTGCTTGGCGTTGCCCACGGCGAAGACGACCGCGTCCATGCCCTTCACCGGGAAGGGGTCGGCCTGCCGGGCGGTGTCGGGAGCGTGGTGTGTGGTCTGCGTCATAGCCGAAGGGTCGCCCCGCTCGGCAAGGTGCGCAATAGTTCGCTCCATCGCTGGGCAACCTGTTCAGCGGCGGGGCGGTTTCGACGGGCTTTCTGTACAGGATGACCATCGCGGAGGCGGGCGGCATGGCGATCGACCATCTGGACGGACGGATCATCGTGCTGCTGGCCAGGGAGCCGCGGCTGGGGGTGCTGGAGATGTCCCGGCGGCTGGGCGTGGCCCGCGGAACGGCGCAGGCGCGGCTGGACCGGCTTCAGTCGAACGGAGTCATCCGGGGCTTCGGGCCGCAGGTCGATCCGGCGGCGCTCGGCTACCCGGTCACCGCGTTCGCCACGCTGGAGATCCGACAGGGCCAAGGGGCGGACGTCCGGGCGCACTTGGCCTCCGTGCCGGAGGTGCTGGAGCTGCACACCACCACCGGCAGCGGGGACATGCTCTGCCGGCTCGTGGCGCGCTCGAACGCCGATCTCCAGCGGGTCATCGACCGGGTCGTCGGTTTTGATGGCATCGTCCGGGCCTCCACCGCGATCGTGATGGAGAACCCCGTTCCGCTGCGGATCATCCCGCTGGTGGAGCAGGCCGCGGACGACCGGGAAGGGCCTGGCAGACCTGTGGGGTGAGCAGTGTTGAGTTTCTGGGAGTACCTGGACAGCCGGCACCGGCAACTGCTCACCGACGCCTGGCAGCACGCCGGTGTCGTCTTCCTCTGCACGGCCGCCGCGACGGTGATCGGAGTGCTGATCGGGATCGTCGCCCACCGCAGCGCCTGGGCGGGCGGCCTGGCCACCACCGCCGCCTCGACCGTCCTGACGGTCCCCTCGCTCGCGATGATCGGCCGTGCCGGCCCTGCTGTTCGACGCCGCGTACGTCGTCGTCGGACGCCTGACGATTCCCAGGGGGATCCGTGGCTGACTCGCACGGCGCGTCCATCGAGCCGGAGAACCTCACCAAGCGGTATCGGGGGCAGCCCCGAGCCGTCCGTCGACGACGTCACCCTGGAGATCCGGGCGGGGAGAGAGGTGTGACGCCTCGCCGGGGCGCTGCGCACCAGGTGGCGCTGGAGTGGCGAGGGACGAGGGGTTCGGGCGGTGGCGGCCGGTCAGCAGGCGGGGACCGAGCCCTTGCCGTGCTCCAGCGCGACCAACGCCGTGACTGCGCCCTGCAACGTGGTGACGGGGACCAGCCGCAGCCCGGCGGGCAGCTCGGACTTCGCGTCACGGCACTCGTCCTCGGGCACGAGGAACACCGTCGCGCCGTCCCGCCGGGCGGCCTGCGTCTTCAGGGCGACGCCGCCGACCGCGCCGACCTTGCCGCGGGCGTCGATCGTCCCGGTGCCGGCGATCGTGCGGCCGCCCGTCAGGTCGCCGCCGCTGCCGTCGCCGTCGAGCTTGTCGACGATGCCGAGCGAGAACAGCAGGCCGGCGCTGGGCCCGCCCACGTCGGCCAGCTTCAGGGTGACCTTGACGTCGTCGTCGCCGAGGTCCAGGTACTTCAGCGCGGCCTCGGTCGCGGCGTCCTGGGACTGCCGCATCTGCTCGGTGTTGTGCTGCTCGATCTCCTTCGTGCTCTTTCCGCTGGGGTAGACGGAGTCGCGCGGCATGATCGCCTGGTCGGAGCGGAACCAGCCGTCGACGACGTCGGCGAGCCTCACCGTGGTGTCGGGGTTGGTCGCCTCGATCGTCGTCATCCGCAGCTGCCCGGTGGTGTGCCTGGTGGGCGCGCCGGAGATGGTGATCACCTGAGCGCCCTTGTTCTCGCCGAGGACGTTCGCCGTGATGCCCGGCTGCGCCACCGAGAACGGCAGCGGCGCGAAGGCGGCCGTGGCGAGCAGCGCCACGAGGGGCAGCGCGCAGACGGCGAGGGCCTGGGGGCGTGAGAGGCGTGAGAGCACGGGGTCAATCTAACGCGGCGGCGTCCCGCGGCCGGCCGCCGGTCAGCGCAGGGCCTCTGCCACTTCCCGGGCCGCGTCCACGACCCGCTGGCCCACCCGCTCGGGCACCGCGTCGGCCAGCATCACCACGCCCACGCTGCCCTCCACGCCGGTCACCCCCAGCAGCGGTGCGGCCGCGCCGCTCGCGCCGGCCTCCAGCTCGCCGTGCGTCAGGGTGTAGCCGGGCTCGTCCGCGGAACGCGCCGCCTTCTGCCGTGCGGAGAGGATCGCCCGGCCGGCCGCCCCCCGGTCCAGCGGATGCCGGAACCCGGCCCGGTAGGCCACGTGGTAGTCCGTCCAGGACGGCTCGACGACGGCGACGGCGAGCGCCTCGGTCCCGTCCACCAGCGTCAGATGCGCGGTCGCCCCTATGTCCTCGGCCAGCGAGCGCAGCGCCGGCAGCGCGGCCTCCCGCACCAGCGGGTGCACCTGGCGGCCGAGCCTCAGCACGCCGAGGCCCACCCGGGCCCGGCCGCCCAGGTCGCGGCGGACCAGGGCGTGCTGCTCCAGAGTGGCGAGCAACCGGTACACGACGGTCCGGTTGACGCCCAGTTTGTTGGAAAGCTCGGTGACGGTCAGCCCGTGGTCCGTATCGGCCAGCAGCTTGAGTACCTTCAGGCCTCGATCGAGCGTCTGGGAGGTCTCCGCGGTCACGACGCCCACTCCTTAAGTGGTGAGGTCGGCGGGCCTCCATCGCGGCGGATGCGTCACCGAGTCCCGTCAGTGACGCGCTACAGAGGCCGCCGATCGACAGACGGGCCCGGCGTGTCCGGGCCCGGTCGCTTCACGGCTGCGCTCCGCGGCGGCGCTGCCACGGGGCGTGTGCGTAGCGGGACAGTAGCGAAGCAGGTTCGCTGAGCGGAAGGCTCCGTCCAGAATCCGGTCAACGCCCGGTGGCAACTACCTGCATTTATCCCGATACGCACAGAGCACAGCAACTGACGCGCGCCCCCCACGGGGAGGGAGGAAGAGGAGGAGGGACGCGGGAGGGGGAGGGAGCAGGGTGGGAGGGGAGGGGAGGGAGCAGGAGGGGAGGCGGGGCGGCGGCCGGGCGGCCTCACCTCATGCGGGTCGCCCACTCCTGCACCTTGGCGATCCGCTGCCGCAGCTGTCCCGCCGTCGCCTCCGCGCTCGGCGGTCCGCCGCACACCCGACGCAGTTCGGTGTGGATCACGCCGTGCGGCTTCCCGCTCTGGTGGACGTACGCGCCGACCATCGTGTTGAGCTGCTTGCGCAGCTCCATCATCTCCTTGTGGGAGACGACCGGCCGCCGCTCGGCGGGCAGTTCGAGCAGGTCGGCCTCGGTGTCGGGCTTCTTCCTGCTGTGCGCGATCTGCTTGGCCTGCCGCTTCTGCAGCAGCAACTGCACCTGGTCGGGTTCGAGCAGGCCCGGGATGCCGAGGTAGTCCTGCTCCTCCTCGCTCCCCGGGTGGGCCTGCATGCCGAACTCGGCGCCGTTGTACATCACCCGGTCGAAGACGGCCTCGGACTCCAGCGCCTCGAAGGCGAACTGCTCCTGCTCGCCGGTGTCCTCGTCCTGCTCCTTGTTCGCCTCGTCCATCTCCTTCTCGGACTCGGCGTACGGATCCTCCTCGCCCTCCTTCTTCGGCTTGTCGAGGGCGTGGTCGCGCTCGACCTCCATCTCGTTGGCGAAGGTGAGCAGGTCGGGCACGGTCGGGAGGAAGACGGAGGCGGTCTCGCCGCGCCGCCGGGACCGCACGAAGCGGCCGACGGCCTGGGCGAAGAAGAGGGGGGTGGAGATGGTCGTGGCGTACACCCCGACCGCGAGACGCGGCACGTCGACGCCCTCGGACACCATCCGCACCGCGACCATCCAGCGGTCGGTGCCGCCGCTGAACTCGTCGATGCGGTTGGACGCGCCGGCGTCGTCGGAGAGGACGAGGGTCGCCTTGGACCCGGTGATCTCACGGATCAGCTTGGCGTAGGCGCGGGCGGAGTCCTGGTCGGAGGCGATGACGAGCGCGCCGGCGTCCGGTATGGCCTTCCTGACCTCGGTCAGCCGCTGGTCGGCGGCGCGCAGCACGCTGGGCATCCACTCGCCGCGCGGGTCGAGGGCGGTGCGCCAGGCCTGGCTGACCGCGTCCTTGGTCATCGGCTCGCCGAGCCGGGCGGCGATCTCGTCGCCGGCCTTCGTCCGCCAGCGCATGTTGCCGCTGTAGGAGAGGAAGATGACGGGCCGGACGACGTTGTCGGCGAGCGCGGACCCGTACCCGTAGGTGTAGTCGGCGGCGGACCGCCGGATCCCGTCGTTGCCCTCCTCGTACGTCACGAAGGGGATGGGGTTGGTGTCGGAGCGGAACGGCGTGCCGGTGAGCGCGAGCCGCCGCGTGGCCGGCTCGAACGCCTCCAGACAGGCCTCGCCCCACGACTTGCTGTCTCCGGCGTGGTGGATCTCGTCGAGGATGACGAGGGTCTTGCGCTGCTCGCTCCGGTTGCGGTGCAGCATCGGCCGCACGCCGACGCCCGCGTACGTCACGGCGACGCCGTGGTAGTCCTTGCTGAGCGGCCCGGCGCTGTACTCGGGGTCCAGCCGGATCCCTATCCTCGCGGCCGCCTCCGCCCACTGCTTCTTCAGGTGCTCGGTCGGCGCGACCACGGTCACCTGCTGCACGACGTGGTGGTGCAGCAGCCAGGAGGCCAGGGTCAGCGCGAAGGTCGTCTTGCCGGCGCCGGGTGTGGCGACGGCGAGGAAGTCGCGCGGCTGCTCCTGGAGGTACTTCTCCATCGCCCCCTGCTGCCAGGCGCGCAGCTTGCCGGCGGTGCCCCAGGGGGCGCGGCCGGGGAAAGCGGGCGACAGGTGGTGGGAGGAGGAGCTGGTGGCGGCGGTGATGGTCACGGTCTCCGGGTTCGGGGTCGAATCAAGAGGGTCCGCGCGAAGCGCGTCGGATAGGGCGGCAGCGGGTGGCGGCGGACGGGTGGGCGGCGTCTTCGTCGACGAGGGGCTCGGCTGTGTATGACAACCGGGCCACCCTACCGGCGGCCCGGCGGTGTCGACGCGCGAACGACGCGCGCTCGCCCGCGGGTGGGATCCAGGTCACAGCCCCCGCAGCCGCTCCGCGATCACCGGGACCACGCGCTCCGCACCCCCGGCGCCACGTCCATGACCAGGTCGTAGCCGGTTCGCGGGACCATCGGGCACGCGTGCGGGACGGCCGCCGGCGGCCGCCGTCATCCGACCGCAGTCATCCGGACCGCCGTCATTCCGACCGCCGTCATCCGGACCGCCGTCATCCGGCGGACGGGTGCGGGCGCCGGGCGTGCAGGCGGGTCGTCACCCAGGCTCCGACGAGCGCCACCGCGGCCATCGGGAGGAAGACGGCGGCGAAGGCGGCCGGATGCGAGGCGCCGTCGGCGGCCGCGGCCGTCGGCGTGTGCGCGACGCCGCCGCCGCCCAGCGCGGCGAAGGCCGCGCCGCCCACGGCCAGCAGCAGCACGTTCGACAGGCCGTCCGAGATCTGCAGGGCGGCGGAGTTGGCCCCCGCCTCCTGCGGGGCGGACAGCTTGAGCAGCAGCACGCTGGTGGAGGAGATGACCAGCCCCATCCCGAAGCAGCCGAAGCCCCAGGCGACGGCCACGGTCCAGGCGGGCACGGCAGGCAGCAGCACACTGGGCGCGGCGGCGATGGCGGCGGCCGCCAGCACCATCCCGAGGGCCATCAGCCGCTCCCGGTACGGCTCCGCCCAGGGCCGCGACTGCAGCCACGACCCCAGCGCCCAGGTGCCGCCGCCGGCGGCGAGCGAGAACCCGGCCAGGGTCGGGCTCAGCCCCCGCTGCGTCACCAGCATCAGGGGCACGAAGGACTCGGCGGCGATGAAGGACCCGGCGGCCACGCCGCGCAGCAGCACCACGGAGGGCAGGCCGCGGGCCGCCCGCCAGGTGCCGCGCGGCAGCAGCCCGCGCACCGCGGGCACGAGCAGCGCCAGCCCCGCGGCGGCGGACGCCGCCGAGACCGGCCGCAGGTCCTGGGCGGCGTACTGCAGGAGCCCCGCGCCGAGCGAGATGGCGAGGGCGAGCCGGATGCGCCGCCGGTCGAAGGGCGGGACGTCCGCCCCCTCCACGGGTCCGCCCGCCCGCCGGCGTATCTGGGGCAGCGCCAGGGCGAGCGGCCCGACGACGAGGACGGGTATTCCCAGGAAGACCCACCGCCACCCCAGGTGCTCGGTCACCGCGCCGGCCGCCAGCGGCCCGACCACGGACGGCACGACCCAGCAGGCGGCGAACGCGGCCATGATCGCGGGCCGCAGCCGCTCCGGGTAGGCCCGTCCGACGACGACGTACAGCGCGACGATCACCAGCCCGCCGCCCAGTCCCTGCACGGCCCGCCCGAGGATGAACACCCACATGACCTGGGCGCTCCCCGAGAGCAGCAGCCCCGCCGCGAAGGCCGCGATCCCGCCCGCGAGCGGCCCGAGCGGCCCCCGCCGGTCCGACAGCTGCCCGGCCGACACCATCCCGAACAGACTCGTCGTGAAGTAGCCGGAGAACGCGAACGCGTACACCGACACCCCGTCGAGGTCCCGCGCCGCGACCGGCATGGCGGTCCCCACCGCGGTCGCCTCGAAGGCGATGAGCAGCACCACGGAGACGATCCCGACGGTGAGGGCCCGATGGGCCCGCCCGAGGACGGTCCCCTCGTCGTCATGGCTCACGGCGCGGGACAGGGCTTCGTCTGCGACACCGGTGTCGCGGGGTTCGAGGGCGGCCATGGTGGTCAGCGTAAGGGGCACGACCGACATCGGCCCCTGTCGGAGGACGGGTTCGCGCCCGGGACCTTGGTCCTACGACCGCCGCCCCGCCGTCCGGTTTCATGAACGGCGTGTGGCAGTCCCGTTGCGTACCCCGCGTCCCCCTTGAGCCCGTTCCCGCCCCGCCCGTACGGTCGACGTACCGAGTTCGGACGGGGCCACCACCCCGGACGACCTGGCCGTGTGCCCGAGTGGCTTAGGGACTCGCCTGCAAAGCGAGGTACGTGGGTTCAATTCCCGCCACGGCCTCTGACTGGCCTGACCAGGCCGAACGAGAGGGCGGCACTCCTTCGGGGGTGTCGCCCTTCCCGGTTGTCACGCGACCGGGTCGGCGGCGGCCAGGGTGCGGCACATCGTCTCGGCGAGACGGTCGTAGGCCTCGGTCAGCGCGCGGACCGCGGCCGGCCCCCGCTCGCGCCGGAGCAGCCAGAGGGTGAAGGCCAGGGTGGAGATGTCCGCGTTGAGCGGGCGCAGGCCGAGGCCGGGCCCGCTCCAGGTCAGCACCGCGCCCGTGCAGCCGTCGACGACCAGGCTGATGTCCTCCCGGAGGCGGCCCAGCCGGATCAGGCGGTCGGCGCCGGCCGGGAGCCGCTCGGCGCCGCGGTCGGCGCCGTGCTCGGCGAGGGTCTGCAACGGCGCGTCCGTCGCCAGCGAGAACCCGGCGCCTTCCTCCGGCAGGCCTCTCCCGCGCAGGAAGCGACGGGTCGGGGCGTGGGTGAGCGCCTCGGGGACGTCGACGTCCTCGAAGCGGACGACCGCGCCGGAGCCGAACTCGTCGTCCAGGAGGCGGATCGGCAGGTCGAGCGCCAGGCCGGACGTGGTGCCCGGGCCGGCCACCGGAGCCAGCGGGCGGACCACCGAGGCAAGTTGCCAGAAGAGGCCGGGGGCGCCGGGCCCGCCCGGTCGGCGGGACCCGCCGTTCACGCGCCGGACGCCCGCCGTGCCGGCGGCGTCGACGACGTCGTCCGCCTCGGCCGCGGCCGCCTCGAACACCGCCAGCAGTCGCCGCGAGGCCTGCACTGCCGCCTCCGGTCCGAGCCGGGCCGCGTAGGAGGTGAACTGGCCGCGCAGGGCAGCCAGTTCGTCCACCGCCGTGGCGCAGCGCTCCAGCTTCTCCAGCGGAGGCGCGGGCGGACGCGGGTCCATCGGGTCGGGGCCGTCATGCAGGAAGTACGGGGTCGAGATCGCGCCCGGAATCCCGGCGAGCAGGACGGTCACCCGGCCCTCGGGAGCGCCCGTCGGGTCCGCGACCGCGCGCGGGCGGTCGGTGCGCGGGCGGCCCGGCTGCGGCGCCCCGGACGCCAGCGGGACGCCGTCACCCGGCACTCCGGGCAGGCCCGGGCCGGTCGGCCAGTGGTGCTTCGGGAGGTGCGTGTCGTACGGGTTCAGCTCGTCCTCGGCGGGAGTGATCTTCTTGGTGATCTTCGCCGTGATCTCGGCGGTGATCGTCTTCGTCGCTGTGATGGTGGTCCTGGTGGTGGTCCTGGTGGTGCCCATCGGTCCCCCGTGCGGAAAGTTGCGTGCGCCGTCCCACTGCTCCGCAGCCTATGCGGACCCACTGACAACGGCCGTGACCTGCGACGGCACACCCGGCAGGCCCCAGCACACCCGGCCCCGACCCCGGCCCCGCACTGACAGACGCCGGGGCGGCCCCGCGGGTTCCCCGGTTCCGCCGCGGCCCGTTCGCCGCCCGGCGCCCGGGCGGACGCTCAGGTGAAGTAGACGCCGCCCCACACCACGACCACCGCCGCCGCCACGAACAGCAGGATCCAGGCCAGCAGCCTGCCCGGGCCCGGCGGGGGCTCGTACCGCTGTCCGGGGTCCGGATCCGGCTCGCTCACCGGTCCGTCACCACGGCTGCCTGCGGCCTTATCGGCAGCCGGTTCACCGGGCGGCCGGTCGCCGCGCGCACGGCGGAGGCGATCGCCGCGGGCGAGGTCACCACCGGGACCGCGCTGGCGGCCTTCGCCCCGAACGGCGCGACCACGTCCCGCTCCTCGACCAGTTTGACGATCCGGATGTCCGGGGCGTCCAGGGCCGTGGGCAGGGCGTAACCGGTGAGGTCGGGGTGGCGGATCAGACCGCGCGGGGTGCGCAGGTTCTCGGTGAGCGCGATGCCGACGCCCTGGGTCACGCCCGCCTCGATGCGGGCGGTCAGCTGGGCCGGGTTCAGGATCCGGCCGACGTCCTGGGCGATCGCGAGCTCCACGACCCGCACCGAGCCCAGCTCGATGTCGACGTCCACGACCGCGCGGATCGCGCAGAAGGCGAGACCGACGAAGGCGTCGCCCTGACCGGCGGCGTCCAGCGGCTCGGTGGGGTGCGGGCGGCACTGCGCGGTGGCCCACAGCTCCTTGCCGTGCAGTTCCTCGGTGACGGTCGTCGACAGGACGCCGTCGTACGAGGTGATCTTGCCGTCGGTGATCTGCAGCAGCTCCGTGGACATGCCGAACTTGTGCGCCAGGGGCTGCAGCAGCTGGGTGCGGACCATCTTGGCCGCGCGTTCCACCGCTCCGCCGGAGACCCAGGTGTGCCGGCCGCGGCAACCGGGGCCCGCGGGGGGCTGGTCGGTGTCCACGGGGGCCACGTGCACCTCGTCGACGCCGAGCGTCTCCTGGACGATCTGACGGGCGAGGGTCGTGAAGCCCTGGCCGGTCTCGACCGCCGCGCACAGGACCGTCGCGACGCCGTCCTGGACCTTCACGGTCGCCGTCGAGACCTCGTCGGCGCCCTCCGCGCCCAGCATGTGCACCATGCCGAGCCCGTAGCCGACGCCCCGGCGGACCGCGCCCGGTTCGCCCGCGCCCTCGGGGCCGCCGGGCAGCAGCCAGTCGTCCTCGGGGGTGTCCTTGGGCAGCGCCGGGAGGGGGAACTCCTGGACGGCCTGCAGCAGTTCGGCGACGGGGGCGGGGCAGGTCACCGTCTGGCCGGTCGGCAGGACGTCGCCGGTCGCCATGACGTTGCGCAGTCGCAGCTCCGCCGGGTCGACGCCGAGTCTCTTCGCCAGCTTGTCCATCTGCGCCTCGTAGGCGGCGCACACCTGCATCGCGCCCTCGCCGCGCACATGGCCCGACGGCGGGTTGTTGGTGCGCACCGCCCAGCCCTCGATGAAGGCGTTCGGGACGACGTAGGGGCCGCAGGCGAACGAGACGGCGGCGGCCAGGGCCTCCGCGGAGGTGTCGGCGTACGCGCCGGCGTCGAGCAGGATCTGCGCCTCGACCTTCACCAGCCGGCCCCCGGCGTCGGCGTGGTGGCGGTAGCGCAGGAGGGTCGGGTGCCGGTGGGCGTGGCCGAGGAAGGACTCCTCGCGGGTGGCCGTGAGCTTCACCGGGCAGCCGGTCTTCAGGGCGAGCAGCCCGAGCGGGAGCTGGAAGCCCTGGTCCTCGCGGTCGGCGGTGGCGCCGGGCACGCCGGTGACGACGACCTTCACCCGTTCGGGTTCGAGGCCGTAGCAGGCGGCGGCCGTGTCCCGGTCGGAGTGCGGGTCGGTGGAGGCCAGGTAGAGCTCCACCCCGCCGTCGGGGCGGGGCACGGCGAGGCCGGCCTCGGCGCCGATCGGGGCGGGGTCGGCGCGGCCGATGCGGTACTGGCCCTCGACGACGATCTCGCCGACCGCGGCCGGGTCGCCGTGGTGCAGCGGGATGTGCCGGATCAGGTTGCCGTCCGGGTGCAGGGCCTCGGCCTCGAAGGCCAGCTCGGGGTCGATCACCGGGTCGAGCACCTCGTACTCGACGATGACGGCCGCGGCGGCCATCCGCGCGGTGTCCGGGTGGTCGGCGGCGACGGCCGCGATGGGCTCGCCGTGATGGCGCACGACGTCGGAGGCGAACACCGGCCGGTCGGCCTTGCCGCGGCCGTGCAGGGCGCGACCGGGAACGTCCTCGTGGGTGACGACGGCCCGTACGCCGGGCATCTCCCGCGCGTGGGACGTGTCGATGGACACGATGCGCGCGTGCGGGTGCGGCGAGCGCAACACGGCCGCCCACAGCAGGCCCTCGGCCCACAGGTCGGCCGCGTACGGGAAGGTGCCCTCGGTCTTCGCGCGGGCGTCCGCGGGCTGCAGGGAGACGCCGATGCCGTGCGGGAGCGGCTCGGGGGGCGCGGCGGCCTCCACGGGGCTCGTGGCCACGACTGCTTCGTTGCTCACGCCTGGCCTCCGTCCTGGCTCTGTCCGTATGCGGGGTCGTGCGGGTGGGGCTGGGCCGGGTTCTCGAACGCCGACACGTGGACGCCGCCGCCGCCCGGACCCGCCTGGTGGGGGATACGGGCCGCGTCGCCGTCCGTCTCGGCCTCCGCGGCGGTGTGCGCCTCGCGTTCGGCCACGACGTCCTGGACGGCCTGCAGGACGCCCCGGTAGCCCGAGCAGCGGCAGAGGTTGCCGCACAGGGCCTGCCGGGCCTCCAGTTCGGTGGGGGCGGGATTGCCCTCCAGCAGGTCGTGGACGGTCATCGCCATGCCGGGCACGCAGAAGCCGCACTGCACGGCCCCGCACCGGGCGAGCGCCTGCTGCACGTCGGAGGGCTGTCCGTCGACGGCGAGGCCCTCGACGGTGCGGATCTCGCTGCCGGCGGTGGTGACGGCCGGGACCAGGCAGGAGGCGACGAGCCGGCCGTCCACCTGGACGTTGCAGGCGCCGCACTCGCCCTGCGAGCAGCCGTCCTTGGCGCCGGCGAGGCCGAGGCGCTCGCGCAGCACGTAGAGCAGCGACTCGCCGATCCAGGCGTCGGCGACGGGCCGGTCCGAGCCGTTGACGCGCAGCACGTAGGCGGCGAGGGGGTGCTCCTCGTGGAGCGGCGGCGGGGCGTCGTCGGGGGCCGCGGCGGTCTCGGGGCCCGCCGGGGCTTCCTCCGGGTCCGTCCCGGCGGCGTCGGTCTCCGGGTCCGTCCCGTGGTCGTGCGGCGTGCCGTCGGGGGCGTCGTCGTGGGCGTCGGACGGGGCGGGCGCGTCCGCGGGCGCGTGGACGGCTTCGTGGACGCGGTCCGGGCCGCCCGCGGGGTCGGAGCCGTCCTCGGCCCCGGCGGCCCGCCGGGCGGTCTCCAGGGGGCCGTCGTGGGCCACCGTGTACGCCTCGGCGGAGATCTCCGGGGCGTACGTGCCGGAGGCGTGCGGGTCGGTGGGCTCGGGAGCGGGGCGGCGCCCGTCGGGTTCCGCGCCCGCCGGGTCGTGTCCCGGCGCGTGGCCGGCGCCGCCGTGCGGGGGCGCGTGCTCGGGCGCGTGGCCGAACGGGGGCTGGTCCGGCGCGGACCCGGCGGGAAGGCCCGCCTCGTCGGCGTGCGGAGCCCAGGGGGTCTCCGCCGGGTCGGGCCCGCCCGTCGCCCAGGGCGCGGACGCGCCGCCGGGCAGGGTGGCGGGGGGCGTGCCGCCCCACTGCTCGACGAGCGAGGACGTGGTGAACTCGCCGGACTCGTCGGGCAGGTCGCCGCCCGCGACGGGGATCGACCACTGACCGGTCACGTCGTGGCCGGGGGGATGCGCGGAGTGCGGCGCGCCGGGGGGCGCCGCGGTGTCGTCGAAGGCCCACTGGCCGGTCGCGCCGGGGTGGTACGTGAAGCGGTCGTCGCCGACCGTCTGCGGGGTGCCCTGCGGGGCCGGCCAGTCGCCGGCGCCGGCCGGGGCGGCCCAGGTCGCGGAGGGGTCCTCGGGCGGGGTGGCCGCTATCTGCGGCGGCACGTACCCGTGGCCGGGCGCCGCGAGCGGGCTGTTCCCGCGGGCGGCCAGCAGGGCGTCGATGCCGCCCTCGGGGAGCTTGACGAAGGCGGTCGCGCCGTCGTCGTAGTCCCCCTGGGGCAGCGGGTCCCAGCGGCTGCCGCCCTGCGGCGCGCCCTGGTCCTGCCCGTTGTCCTGTCCGTGTCCGGGTCCGTGCTGGTCGTCGGTCACGACAGCGCCCTCCCCAGTGCTCGTCGGGCCAGCGCGGCGACGGTGCGCCGCAAGTGCAGTACGGCGGGCGGAAGTTCGGGGACGGAGCCGTCCATGCCCGGCGTCGGGTCGGGGATGCAGGCGGCCGCCACGTACTCCCCGAAGGCGGTCAGGGCCTCGGGGACGACGGCGCGGCTGTTGTCCCAGTCGATCAGGCGGGCGATCCACTGCTCGGCCTCCAGCGGCCGCAGCGGCATCGGCGCTATGGCGCCGACGGCGCACCTGACGCCGCGCCGGGCGGGGTCGAGGACCAGCGCCACGGAGGCCATCGCACGGCCCGGGCCGGTGCGGCCGGTGGCCTTGAGGAAGACCTGCGGGGCGTGCAGCAGCGGCACGCGCACGTATCCGATGAGTTCGCCGCCGCGCAGCATGTCCACGCCGGCCAGCAGGTGCGACACCGGGATCTCCCGGCGGGCCCCGCCCGGGCCCGCGATGATCAGGGTCGCTTCCAGGGCGGCCAGCACCGGCAGCGCGTCGCCCGTGGGCGAGGCCGAGGCGATGTTGCCGCCCAGGGTGCCCGCGTTGCGGATCTGCGGCGGCCCCGCGGCGCGCGCGGCGGCGGCGAGGGCCGGGATGAGGGCGGCGAAGTCGGGGCGGCCCATGCGCGCGTGGGTGAGTCCGGCGCCGAGCAGTGCGTGGCCGTCCTGGTACTGCCAGCCGCGGATCTCGCTGATCCGGCCGAGGCCGACCAGTCCGGCGGGCCTGAGCTGCCCGGAGTTGACCGCGGCCATGAGGTCGGTGCCACCGGCCACGGGCACGGCGGCGGGCATGGCGGCCAGCGCCGCCACGGCCTCGTCCAGTGTCGTGGGCAGCGTGACGGCCTGCGCCGCCTGCGGTGCGTGCGTGCTCAAAACCGGCTGCCCCTTCCCGCTGCCCCACCTGGTCCCACCTGTGTTGCCGTACGGTACGTGCTGACAGGGCGGACGTGGCAACTCTGGCACATCTTCGCCACACCAGAACGCGGGGGTCCGCCAGGAGGCGTTCGCCCACCTCACCCGGGCGATGGTCCGTTTTCGGACGGCATCGCCGGTGCGCCCGCATTGGCACTTTTCGGTGACCCTGCCGGGGTTTCTCCCGGTGCGCTCTCGCGGTGGCCGGGGATCACCGGTCCGGGGGCGGGCCGTCGATCGGACGCCCGAGGACGCCGGGCCGGCGCTGCCACGGCCGGGGCCCGGAGGGCGGACGGTAGCCGACGCCCAGGGCGTCGAGCCGCCGGTAGTGGGCCTCCATCCGCCGCTCGAAGCCGGCGAAGTCCCGTTCCGCCGGGGCGGGCAGCGCGCTCCAGGCGACCTCGGCGAAGGCGGCGAGCCGGGGGAACGCCTGGTAGTCCACGCGCGCCTGGTCCTCCATCGCCTCGGTCCACAGATTGGCCTGCGTGCCCAGCACGTGCCGCGCCTCCTCGGGCGTCAGTTCCGCGGGAACGGGCTCGAAGCGGTAGACGTCCTCCAGGGTGCGCACATAGCCGATCGGCACGGGCTCGTCCGGGCCGTCGTGCTGCCGGTGGTCGAGGTAGACCTGCTGCTCGGGGCACATGACGACGTCGTGCCCGGCCCGGGCGGCCGCGATCCCCCCGGCGTAGCCCCGCCAGGACGACACGGTCGCCCCCGGCGCGAGGCCTCCCTCCAGGATCTCGTCCCAGCCGATGAGCCGACGCCCGCGCGCGGAGAGCCACCGGTCGAAGTGGCCGACGAACCAGGACTGCAGTTCGTCCTCGTCGGCGAGCCCGAGCTCCCGCAGGCGCGCCTGCGCGGCCGGAGAGGCCCGCCACTCGTCCTTGAGGCACTCGTCGCCCCCCACGTGCACGAACTCCGACGGGAACAGCTCCAGCACCTCCTCGAACACCCCCTCGTAGAAGCGCAGGGTGCTCTCGGCGGGGGCGAGCACATGGGGACTGATCCCCCAGGTGTCCCACACGGCGGGGGGCCCGCCGCCCGCACCGGACGCGGGACGGACGTCGGTGTTGCCGAGTTCCGGGTACGCGGCGATCGCGGCCTGCGAGTGGCCGGGCACGTCGATCTCCGGGACGACGGTGATGTGCCGCTCGGCGGCGTAGGCGACGATCTCCCGGATGTCGTCCTGGGTGTAGAAGCCACCGTGCGGCTTCTCGTCCCACAGGGGTGAGGCGCGATGGCCGGACTTCGAGCGCGGCCGCCAGGACCCGGTTCCGGTCAGCCGGGGATGCCTCCTGATCTCCACGCGCCAGCCCTGGTCGTCCGTCAGGTGGAAGTGGAAGACGTTGAGTTTGTGCGCGGCCATCAGGTCCAGATAGCGCAGGACCCCTTCCTTGGGCATGAAGTGCCGGGCCACGTCGAGCATGAGCCCGCGCCAGCGGAAGCGGGGGGCGTCCTCGACGGTGACCGCCGGCAGGTCCCAGTGCCGGCCGGGGCGCAGCGGGGCCCGGCGGAAGGCGTCGGCGCCGAGCAGTTGCCGCAAGGTCTGCGCCCCCCAGAAGACGCCGGCCGCGCTGCCGCCCTCGACCAGCTGCTCAGGCCCGCCGAGGTTGAGCCGGTACCCCTCCGGGGGCAGCCCGGGGTCGACGGACAGCCGGATGCGCCCTTCGCCGTCGCCGTGCCCGGCGAGCGGGAAGCCGGTCGCGGCGCCGATCGTCGCCCGCAGCCAGCGGGCGACGCCCTCCGTGCCGGGCCCCGCCTCCAGCCGGGTCTGCGCGTCCAGACGGCCCGGGCCGCGGTCGTCGGGGGTGCTGCGCCGGGGCGCCGGAATGAGATCCATCATCAGTCCTTGACCGCTGCGCCGGGTCCGCGGACCGGGCGTCGCTGTGCGAGTACGAGGAAACCGGAACCGGAACGCGTCAGGCGGGTCGCGGAGGCGGGCACGGTCGCGACAGAGGTCGCGGTCACCGGCGCCGGTCCAGGCGCAGGACGGTCGTCTTCGTCGGCCGCTGGGACGCGCCCGGCGCGACGGCGGACACGCCGAAGGCCCTCGAACGCGCCGGAGCGCGTCCCGAGGGCCTCAGGGAAGCGGTCGGCCTACTTCTTGTCGCCGCCCTTGCCCTTGTCGTCTCCGCCGCCCGCCATGGACTCGAAGATCTCCTTGCACATGGGGCACACCGGGTACTTCTTCGGGTCGCGGCCGGGCACCCAGACCTTGCCGCACAGCGCCACGACGGGCGTCCCGTCGAGGGCGCTCGCCATGATCTTGTCCTTCTGGACGTAGTGGGCGAAGCGCTCGTGGTCCCCGTCGCCGTGCGACACCTGCGGCGTCGGCTCCACGAGGGTCCCCGTCCCCGTGCCTCGCTGGGGCTGGGTCTCAGGCTCAAGAGTGCTCATGGCGCCAAGCGTACTGAAGCCGGGCCGGGATGCTCACGCCCTTCAGTTGAGCGAGGCGTCGTCCGGATAGGTGGCCACCATCGCCAGCTCGCTGCGCTGACGGCGCAGCACCTCGCGCCAGAGCCGCTCGGGCGCCGGCGAGGAGACGTCGCCGGGCTCGGACTCCACGACGTACCAGGCGCCCTCCCCCAGCTCGTCCTCCAGCTGGCCGGGGCCCCAGCCGGCGTATCCGGCGAAGATCCGCAGCGAGCCGAGGGCCGAGGCGAGGAGTTCCGGCGGGGCCTCCAGGTCGACCAGGCCGATCGCGCCGTGCACCCGGCGCCAGCCGAGCGGGGCCCCGTTCACGGCGGCGCCGCCGGGGATGACGGCGACCCCGAGGGCCGAGTCGAGGGACACGGGGCCGCCCTGGAAGACGACGCCGGGCTCGCCGGCCAGGTCCGCCCAGTCCTCCAGGATGTCGCTCACCCCCACCGGGGTGGGCCTGTTGAGGACGACGCCGAGGGAGCCCTCCTCGTCGTGGTCGAGGAGGAGCACCACCGCGCGGTCGAAGTTCGGGTCCGCCAGGGCGGGTGTGGCCACGAGCAACCGTCCTGTGAGCGAGGACACCTCGGTCATGCCAGACATGATCCCGCATCTTCGCGCGATGTGGGGAGCCAATGCGGGGGGACGGGGGTGAGGGCAGGTCGGGCGCGTGGGCGCGGCGCGGGCGCGTGGGGCCGTACGGGCGGTCGACGGTTACCCCATGTGCCCGCCGGGAAACGGTTCGTGTTGTGACACAGCCATGACGTCGCGGGGCGGTCCTCGGGCTTACGGCGAAGGGGTCGACGGCGATTACCCTGTCTCATCTGGCCCTGACCCGACCCAACGGCCCCTGCCCAATCCACCATCCATGGAACGCGAGACACATGACCGTCAACGGCTCTGACGACGTACTGCTTGTCCACGGCGGAACCCCGCTCGAGGGCGAGATCCGGGTCCGCGGTGCGAAGAACCTCGTACCCAAGGCCATGGTCGCCGCCCTGCTGGGCAGTGAGCCGAGTCGGCTGCGCAACGTGCCGGACATCCGTGACGTGAGGGTCGTACGCGGCCTGCTGCAACTGCACGGGGTGACGGTCCGTCCGGGCGAGGAGCCGGGCGAGCTGGTGCTGGACCCGACCTATGTCGAGAGCGCCAACGTCGCCGACATCGACGCCCACGCGGGCTCCAGCCGCATCCCGATCCTCTTCTGCGGTCCCCTTCTGCACCGTCTCGGGCACGCCTTCATCCCGGGCCTGGGCGGCTGCGACATCGGCGGCCGGCCCATCGACTTCCACTTCGACGTGCTGCGGCAGTTCGGCGCGAAGATCGAGAAGCGGGAGGACGGCCAGTACCTGGAGGCCCCGCAGCGGCTGCGCGGCACGAAGATCCGGCTGCCGTACCCGTCGGTGGGCGCGACCGAGCAGGTGCTGCTGACGGCCGTCCTGGCGGAGGGCGTCACCGAGCTCTCGAACGCGGCGGTCGAGCCGGAGATCGAGGACCTCATCTGCGTCCTGCAGAAGATGGGCGCCATCATCGCGATGGACACCGACCGCACGATCCGCATCACCGGCGTCGACAAGCTCGGCGGCTACAACCACGCGGCCCTGTCGGACCGCCTGGAGGCCGCCTCCTGGGCGAGCGCGGCGCTGGCGACCGAGGGTGACATCTACGTCCGGGGCGCCCAGCAGCGCTCGATGATGACGTTCCTGAACACCTACCGGAAGGTGGGCGGCGCCTTCGAGATCGACGACGAGGGCATCCGCTTCTGGCACCCGGGCGGCCAGCTGAAGTCGATCGCGCTGGAGACGGACGTCCACCCCGGCTTCCAGACGGACTGGCAGCAGCCGCTGGTCGTGGCCCTGACGCAGGCCACCGGCCTGTCGATCGTCCACGAGACGGTCTACGAGTCGCGGCTGGGCTTCACCTCCGCGCTCAACCAGATGGGCGCCCACATCCAGCTCTACCGCGAGTGCCTCGGCGGCTCGAACTGCCGCTTCGGGCAGCGCAACTTCCTGCACTCCGCGGTGGTGTCCGGCCCGACGAAGCTCCAGGGCGCCGATCTGGTCATCCCCGACCTGCGCGGCGGCTTCTCGTACCTGATCGCCGCCCTCGCGGCCCAGGGCACCTCGCGGGTCCACGGCATCGACCTGATCAACCGCGGCTACGAGAACTTCATGGACAAGCTCGTGGAGCTCGGCGCGAAGGTCGAGCTGCCCGGCAAGGCCCTCGGCTAGCACGGACGGCACGCACCACGATGGGGCGGTACCCGGAACCCGGGTACCGCCCCATCAGCGTTCTCAGCGGAGGCGCTTACTTGCCCTTGGCGGCTTCCTTGAGCTTGCTGCCCGCGGAGACCTTCACGCTGTAGCCGGCCGGAATCTGGATCGGGTCGCCGGTCTGCGGGTTGCGCGCGGTGCGAGCGGCACGGTGGGTGCGCTCGAAGGTCAGGAAGCCGGGGATGGTGACCTTCTCGTCGCCCTTGGAGACGATGTCGCCGACGACCTCGGCGAACGCGGCCAGCACTGCGTCGGCGTCCTTGCGGGTCACCTCGGCGCGGTCGGCCAGCGCGGCCACCAGCTCACTGCGGTTCATGTTGTTACTCCCGTGTTCTTCTTGCCGTTGAGGCGTGCCACGCGGCGGAGCCGCATGTGGGGCACAGCGAAGTCGTTGTGCTCGCGCCTAGAGACGCATCCTGCCCCTACCTGCGGCGGGAAAGCCAATCCGGCACCCGCTCGGAGGCGTGAGACAACCCATGTGTGTCACACGAAGGCGCGCCAGGCCGCAACCCTAGAGGGCCGCTCACGGCGCGAGGTTCCGCGACGCGCCGTCGCGGGGGCCGCCGTGGCGATCCTCACAGCCGCCGCGGCCCCCACGAGCCATGACACAGAGCCTACGAGGCCGACGCGCCCGCCGCCTTCGCGGCCTCGCGCACCGCACCCGCCACCGCGCCCGCGACCTTGTCGTTGAAGACGCTCGGGATGATGTAGTTCGCGTTGAGCTCGTCGTCGCTGACGACCTCGGCCAGGGCCTTCGCGGCCGCGAGCATCATGTCGGTGTTGACCGTCCGGGACTGCGCGTCCAGCAGGCCGCGGAAGACGCCCGGGAAGACCAGCACGTTGTTGATCTGGTTGGGGAAGTCGGAGCGGCCGGTGGCCACGACCGCGGCCGTCCGGCGGGCCACCGCAGGGTCCACCTCCGGGTCCGGATTCGCGAGCGCGAACACGATCGCGCCCTCGGCCATGGCGGCCACGTCGTCGCCGTCGAGGACGTTCGGGGCGGAGACGCCGATGAACACGTCCGCGCCGCGCACGGCCTGCTTCAGCGTGCCGGTGAGGCCCTCGGGGTTGGTGTTGTCGGCGATCCAGCGCAGCGCGGAGCCGGGGGCGGCGTCGACGAGGTCCTCGCGGTCGGCGTGCACCACGCCGTGGATGTCGGCGACGACGGCGTTCTTCACGCCGGCCGCCAGCAGCAGCTTGAGGATGGCCGTGCCGGCCGCGCCCGCGCCCGACATGACGACCCGCACGTCCCCGACGCCCTTGCCCACGACACGCAGGGCGTTCGTGAGGGAGGCGAGGACGACGATCGCGGTGCCGTGCTGGTCGTCGTGGAAGACGGGGATGTCGAGGGCCTCGCGCAGCCGGGCCTCGATCTCGAAGCAGCGGGGGGCGGAGATGTCCTCCAGGTTGATGCCCGCGAAGCCGGGGGCGATGGCCTTGACGATCTCGACGATCGCGTCGGTGTCCTGGGTGTCCAGGCACAGCGGCCAGGCGTCGATGCCGGCGAACCGCTTGAAGAGGGCCGCCTTGCCCTCCATGACGGGCAGCGCGGCCTTCGGGCCGATGTTGCCGAGCCCCAGCACCGCCGAACCGTCCGTCACGACCGCAACGGAGTTGCGCTTGATGGTGAGGCGGCGGGCGTCCTCGGGGTTCTCGGCGATCGCCATGCAGACGCGGGCCACACCCGGCGTGTAGACCATGGAGAGGTCGTCACGGTTGCGGATGGGGTGCTTGGACTGCATCTCGATCTTGCCGCCGAGGTGCATCAGGAACGTACGGTCGGAGACCTTGCCCAGGGTGACGCCCTCGATGAGGCGGAGCTGCTGGACGATCTCGTCGGCGTGCGCGGTCGAGGTGGCCGCGATGGTGACGTCGATGCGCAGCTTCTCGTGGCCGGAAGCGGTGACGTCGAGGCCGGTCACCGAGCCTCCGTTGGACTCCACGGCCGTGGTGAGCTGGGAGACCGCGGTTCCGCTCGCGGGCACCTCCAGCCGGACCGTCATCGAGTAGGAGACGCTGGGCGCCGTTGCCATGGCCGACTTCCTCTGCACTGCTGGGTCGCTGGTTTGCCGTCCGATCGTCGCACCTACCGACGAGTACGTGAAAGCCGCCCCTGATTGCGATCGTTTTGTTCTCAAGGAATGAGAGAGGCCCACATCACACGCGGTGATGTGGGCCTCTCCCATGTTCACGACACCGGCCCGCCATGCTCGCCTCGCGGCAAGTGGTCGCTCGTAGCGACGAAGGTTGGGCCCGGGGGCTTGGATCGAGCCGGTGTCACGACCAGGCTAACAAACGGAAGCCCGAAGACCATTCCCGTCGGCGGACTTCACGGGAATCGGTCGGATTCCTCAGTCCCTGAGGAGGTCGGGCACGCCGTTCGCGTCCGGCTCGTCCCGGTCGCCCGACACCACCGTGAGCTGCTGGGTGGCCCGGGTCAGGGCCACGTACAGCACCCGCAGGCCCGCCGGGGACTCGTCCGCGATCTCCGCGGGCGAGACGACGACCGTGGCGTCGTACTCCAGGCCCTTGGCCTCCAGGCTGCCGAGGGCCACCACGCGGTCGCCGAGGCCGGCCAGCCAGCGCCTGGCCTCCTCGCGGCGGTTCATCGCGACGACGACGCCGACGGTGCCGTCCACCTGTTCGAGGAGGCGTTCGGCCTCCGCGCGCACGGTCGACGCCAGGGAGCCGCGGACGGCCGTGAAACGGGGCACGACGCCCGTCGACCTGACCGCCGACGGGGACTCGGCGCCGGGCATGGCCAGGGCCAGCACCCTGGCGGCCAGCTCGGCGATCTCGGCCGGGTTGCGGTAGTTCACCGTCAGCTGGAAGCGGCGACGCGGGCGGGTGCCGAGGGCCTCGTCACGGGCCTCGGCGGCCTCGTCGGGGTCGGACCAGGAGGACTGGGCCGGATCCCCGACGACCGTCCAGGTGGCGTGCCGGCCGCGGCGGCCGACCATGCGCCACTGCATCGGGGTGAGGTCCTGCGCCTCGTCGACGATGACGTGGGCGTACTCGGTGCGCTCCTGGGCCAGGCGCTCCGCGCGCTCGCGCTGGGTCTCCTCGCGCACCGGCATCAGCTCCTCCAGGCCGGTGAGCTGGTCCAGCGGGTCGAGGTCGCGTCTCTTCCGCGGGCGGGCCGGGACGCCGAGGATCGCCTGGAGCTCGTCGAGCATGGCGATGTCGTGCACGGAGAGCCCGTCCCGCTTGAGGGAGCGGGCGACCTTGCGGACCTCGCCCGGATTGAGGACGCCGCGGGCCCAGCGGCCGAGCCTGCGCTCGTCGGCCATGGCCCTCAGCACGCCCTGCGGGGTCAGCTCGGGCCACCAGGCGTCGAGGAAGGCGATGAAGGAGTCCTCGGTGCTCACGTCCTCGTCGAAGGAGGAGCGCAGTTCGGCGGCGAGCTCGGGGTCGCTGTGCCGGCCGACCGCGCCGGAGCGCTCCCACAGCGCGTCCAGGAGCAGTTTGCGGGCGCGGGGGCGCAGCAGGTTCACCGGGGCGGTGCCGCTGAGGGCGCTCTGCCGGACCCGGTCCAGGTCGCCGGCCTCCAGCTCCAGCCGGCGGCCGAAGGCGACGACGCGCAGCCGGGTGGGCGTGCCGGCGGGCGCGGGGGCCTCCTCGGGTGCGTCGGACTCGTCGAGGGTCGGCTGGGTCGGCCGGTTCGGGCGGGTCGTGCCCCGGCCGCCGTCGCCGCCGCTCTCCAGCGCTCCGCGCGCGGCCTTGCGCAGCACTTTCAGCATCCGGTACGACCCCTTGGCCCGGGCCACCGCCGGGGAGTCGTACTGGGTGGCCTCGGCGCCGTCGACGAGGGAGCCGATGGCGCGGACGGCGACCTGCCCCTCCTCGCCCAGCGAGGGCAGCACGCCCTCGGTGTAGGCCACGAGCAGGGGCGTGGGCGAGACGATCAGGATGCCGCCCGCGTACCTGCGCCGGTCCTGGTAGAGCAGATAGGCGGCCCGGTGCAGCGCGACGGCGGTCTTCCCGGTGCCCGGACCGCCCTCGACGTACGTCACCGAGGCGGCGGGGGCGCGGATCACCAGGTCCTGCTCGGCCTGGATGGAGGCGACGATGTCGCGCATGGTGTGGCCGCGGGCCTGTCCGAGGGCGGCCATGAGGGCGCCGTCGCCGATGACCGGCAGCTGCTCGCCGTCGAGGAAGGCCCTGAGCTCGGGCCGCATGAGGTCGTCCTCGACGCCGAGGACGCGGCGCCCCTTGGAGCGGATCACCCGGCGTCGCACGACGCGCCCCGGGTCGACCGGGGTGGACCGGTAGAAGGGGGCGGCCGCGGGCGCCCGCCAGTCGATGACCAGCGGCGCGTAGTCGGAGTCGAGGACGCCGATCCGGCCGATGTGGAGGGTCTCGGCGATGTCCGCGGTGCCGTCCGGGCGGACGGCGCCCTCGGCGGGCTCCACGGCGGTGTAGGCGCCGTCCGGGCCCTTCTTCCCGTCCTTGCCGGACAGCAGGTCGATCCGTCCGAAGAGGAAGTCCTCGAACTCGTTGTTCAGCCGGTTGAGGTGGACGCCGGCGCGGAACACCTGCGCGTCGCGTTCGGCCAGCGCGCCGGGCGTGCCGACCTGGCCGCGCTGGGCCGCGTCGTTCATGAGGAACTCCGCCTCGTCGATCTTCTCCTCGAGGCGTCGGTACACCCGGTCGAGGTGTACCTGTTCGACGTTGGTCTCTCGGTCCCGCGCCGAATCCGGCGCGATTTCCCGGACCGATCCGACCGCGGTCTCCTGCTGTGCCTGGACGGCCACCGGGCCCCCTTCTGACGTGCTGGGCAGCCGTCAACCGTACGCCAAGGGGGCCCGCGAAGCCATGCGCGGCTACGCGTCGATCTGGACGAGCTTCTTGCCGCCGAAGGTCATGACCTCGAAGTGGTCGATCTCGTTGGCCTTGAAGGCGGCGCCGCCCACGACGTAGAGCGGGTTCTTGGCCTGCTCGGTCTTGGCGCCGGGGAGGCCGTAGCCCCACTCCGGGACCGACCAGGAGGAGACGGTCTCGCGCTCGCCGTTCTTGCCGACGGCGATGAGCGAGCACTTCTCCGGACCGCTCACGTTCTTCAGCTCGACGCCGATCTCCGTGCCCCAGGCCTTCTCGCCCATGGCGACGGTCGCCGAGACCTTGGAGGCGGCGTCGGTGGCCGCCACCCGCTTGCCGAGCGTGTCGAAGGTCGACTTGGCGGTGCTCGCCGACTTGGTGGCGCTCGCCTCGGCGCCCTTGGTCCCGCCGTCGCCGCCGGTCGCCGCCAGCACGGTGAGCGGTCCGCCGATGATCAGCGCGGCCGCGGCCGCGACCAGGAAGAAGGAACGGCGGCGCTTCTGCGCGCGGCGCTCGGACACCTCGTCGACCAGGCGTTCCGCCAGACGCGGACTCGGGCGGGCGGACAGGGAGTCGCCGATCGCGGGTGTGCCGGTGCCCGGCAGGTCCGCGAGGGCGGCCAGCATCGGCTCCATCCCGGCGAGCTCGTCGAGCTGCTGGGCGCACCACTCGCACCCGGCGAGGTGTATCTCGAAAGCGGTTGCCTCGGCGTCGTCGAGGATGCCGAGGGCGTAGGCGCCGACGGTCTCGTGTTCGCTCGGGCTCGGAGATCCCACTGACCCCTGCATAGGACCAGACATACCCGAACCACCTGCTCCGAATCCCCCGTAACTGCTCATCACGCCGTCACCCCCCGCTCTTCCAGAGCCAGCTTCATCGACCGCAGGGCGTAGAACACCCGTGAGCGCACGGTGCCGCTGGGTATGCCCAGCGTCTCGGCCGCCTCGTTGACGGTACGCCCCTTGAAGTACGTCTCGACGAGCACCTCCCGGTGGGCCGGGGTCAGGTCGTCGAGCGCGTCGGACAGCGTCATCAGCCACAGCGCCTTGTCGATCTCGTCCTCCGCAGGAATGACCTCCAGCGGCGACGGGTCGACCTCCTGCGGCCGGGCCTGCCGGCTGCGGTGGCCGTCGATGACGATGCGGCGTGCGACCGTCACCAGCCAGGGGCGTACAGATCCGGTCGCTCGATTGAGTTGGCCGGCGTTCTTCCAGGCACGGATGAGCGTCTCCTGCACGACGTCCTCGGCACGCTGCCGGTCTCCGGCAACCAGGCGCAGGACATACGCAAGCAGGGGTCCGGCATGCTCCCGATACAGGGCACGCATCAGCTCCTCGTCAGGTTCCGAGGGCTGGGACATGCGATGTCGGGCCCTCGATCCACGTTCATTGGCCACGGCCGCATCCTTGCGCACGCCCACCTCCGGTGTCCGGGGGATCCCCCGTTCGGTCGCTCGACGACGGGTACGCAGGGGAGGTGTGGAGTGTTCAAAACAAGGGGAGACTTTTCTTCCGGGTGTCATGACGAGGGGGACATGGGGGCACATTCCCACCGTCTTTTCTTTACATTTCCGCCACAGCGACAAGATCGGCCGGACTGCCCGTCGACCTGCGGGAGTAAACAGCGTGTAATCGAAATCACTTCGACAGTTGCGCCCCAGCGCCGAACGAAAGCCGCATACCCGGCAGGGGGTTGTGCGCCGGCGCACCGTCAACTGCGTGCCAGAGCCGTCCGCCGACGGTGCCGCGCCACCCGCTCCCGGTTTCCGCACACCTCGCTGGAGCACCAGCGCCGGCGCCGCCCCCGGGACATGTCGACGTAGACGAGCGGACAGTCGTCCCCCGCGCACTGCCGCAGGCCCGCCCGGGCCACCGGATCGGTGAGCAGCTCCACCGTGTCCCGGGCCACCGTGGCCAGCAGCGCGGCGCACCCGGCAGGCCGGTCCAACGCCCGCACGAGCGAACCGTCTTCGCCGCGCACGGCGCGCGGGACGAGGGGCACGGCCCGGGCGGCGTCGTTCACCCGCGCCAGGGCGCCGTCGTACGGGCCCATGCCGCCCACCGGCCCGCAACCGCCCTGGGCCAGCCAGCCGTGCACCAACCGGCCGACGTCGCGGCGCAGTTCCCGGAAGGCACCCGGCCAGGCGGCGTCGGCCAGGGTGAGCGGGGCGCCCGGCGGGACGAGCCCGCAGCCGTGGATCCACGCACACAACGCCCGGACGCCGTCGAGCCGTTCACAGGGGTGCGCGGTCGCCATCAGGTCGAGACAGATCCGTCCGGCATCGAACCGCAGCTCGTCCATGCGCGCGTCACCGCCAGCCGAGGAGCACCCCTGAGGAAACCGTTCCTCCCACAGTGCCCCGCCGAGGGCGCGACCGGAACCCCCCTGGACTTTCCGGCGCGGGCCCGGGGCGCCCCGGGCCGGGCGACGCCCGCCCCCGACGCCCCGCAACCCGCCTAAGCGTCCGCGTACTTCGCGTCCGAAGCGGGGTCCAGCGCCAGCCGGTAACCCCGCTTCACCACCGTCTGGATCAGCTTCGGCGCACCCAGGGCCGTCCGCAGCCGGGCCATCGCCGTCTCCACGGCATGTTCGTCACGGCCCGAACCCGGCAGTGCCCGCAGCAGGTCCGACCGCGGCACCACCCAGCCGGGCCGCCGCGACAGCGCCCGCAGCAAGGACATCCCGGCCGGCGGCACCGGCCGCAGCGACCCGTCCACCAGGACCGCGTGTCCCCGGATCTCCACGCGGTGCCCGGCGACCGGCAGCGTCCGGGCCCGCCCGGGCAGCTCCTTGCACAGCAACTGCACGAGGGGCCCGAGCCGGAAGCGCTCCGGCTGGACGGTGTCCACGCCCCGCGCCTGCAGCGGCAGCGCGGTGACCGGGCCGACGCAGGCCGGCAGCACGTCATGGCGTAGGGCGGCGAGCAGCTCGGACACCAGTCCGCGCTCCTCCGCCCGCGAGAACAGGGACACGGCCGCGGGCGCACTGGTGAACGTGATCGCGTCCAGTCCGCGCGAGACGGCGGCGTCCAGGAGCCGGTCGAGCGGCGCGATGTCCTCCGGCGGCATCCACCGGTAGACGGGCACCCCGACCACCTCCGCGCCCGCGGCCCGCAGCGACTCCACGAACCCCGGCAGCGGCTCGCCGTGCAGCTGGACGGCGACCCGGCGGCCCTCGACGCCCTCCTCCAGGAGGCGGTCGAGGACCTCGGCCATGGACTCGCTGGACGGCGACCACTCCTCCGTCAGCCCCGCGGCGCGCACCGCGCCCTTGACCTTCGGACCGCGGGCCAGCAGCTCGACCCCGCCGAGCCGGGCGAGCAACTGCTCGCCGAGGCCCCAGCCGTCGGCGGCCTCGATCCAGCCGCGGAAGCCGATGGCGGTGGTGGCGACCACGACGTCCGGCGCCTGGTCGATGAGGTCCTTGGTGGCGGCGAGCAGCTCACCGTCGTCGGCGAGCGGCACGATCCGCAGGGCGGGCGCGTGCAGCACCACCGCACCGCGCCGCTGGAGCAGCACGCCGAGTTCCTCGGCCCGGCGCGCGGCCGTGACGCCCACGGTGAAGCCCGCGAGGGGACCGTGCTCGACGGCGCCCTGGGGGCCGGTGACCGGTTGCTGCTGTTCCTCGTACATAGCTCTCGTCCCGCTAGAGTCGCGTTCCCGCTTACATGCCGACGAGCCTGTCAACGGCGCGTGACAGGCTCGGTTCGGCTTCATGTCGCCAGTGTTACGTCACACCTCGGCATAGCTGAGCTGCGGCTTCGCCTCGGACGCCGAACTGGACGCGGTCACGCTGCCCGCCGGGCGGCGAAGGTATACGGCCCAGGTGACGGCGAAGCAGACCGCGTAGAAGGCGAGGAAGGCGACGAACGCGCCGGTTCCGGAGCCGTAGGAGAGGAACGACTGACGGAACGCCAGGTTGATGCCGACGCCGCCGAGCGCGCCGACCGCTCCGATGAGTCCCATGGAGGCGCCGGACAGCCGGCGCCCGTACGCGGCGGCCTCCTCGCCCTGCAGCCCCCTGGCGACGGCCTTCGTATGGAAGATGCCCGGGATCATCTTGTACGTCGACCCGTTGCCGAGTCCGCTGAGCACGAACAGCACCACGAAGACGGCCACGAAGAGGGGCAGCGACTTCTGCATGCTGGCGAAGACCAGGACGGCGGTGGCCGCCGCCATGCCGACGTAGTTGTAGAGCGTGATCCTCGCGCCGCCGTACTTGTCGGCCAGCCAGCCGCCCACCGGGCGGATCAGCGAGCCGAGCAGCGGGCCGATGAAGGTGAGGTAGGCCGCCTGGAGGGGCGTGCGGCCGAACTGGTTCGTCAGGACCTGGCCGAAGGCGAAGCTGTAGCCGATGAACGAGCCGAAGGTGCCGACGTACAGGAAGGACATGATCCAGGTGTGCGCGTCCTTGGCCGAGTCGATCGCGGCGCCGGTGTCGTTCTTCAGGGTCGCCAGGTTGTCCATGAACAGCGCGGCCAGCGTCGCGGCGAGGACGATCAGCGGGATGTAGATGCCGAGCAGCACGCGCGGCCCGCCGCTCGCGCCGATGACGGCCAGGGCGATCAGCTGGAGGACCGGCACGCCGATGTTGCCGCCGCCCGCGTTGAGCCCCAGCGCCCACCCCTTCTTGCGGAGCGGGAAGAAGGCGTTGATGTTGGTCATGGAGGAGGCGAAGTTGCCGCCGCCGATGCCCGCGACCAGCCCGACCAGCAGGAACGTGGAGAAGGAGGTCCCCGGCTTCATCACCGCGAACGCGGCGACGGTGGGGATCAGGAGCAGCCCGGCGGAGATGATCGTCCAGTTGCGGCCGCCGAAGAGCGCGACGGCGAAGGTGTACGGCACCCGGACGACCGCCCCGACCAGCGTCACCATGGACGTCAGCAGGAACTTGTCGGCGGGGGTGAGGCCGTACTCCGGGCCCATGAAGAGCACCAGCACCGACCACATCGTCCAGACCGAGAACCCGATGTGCTCGGAGAGGACGGAGAAGAGGAGGTTGCGGCGGGCGACCTTCTCGCCCCCGTCGTTCCAGAAGGCCTCGTTCTCCGGGTCCCACTCCTCGATCCAGCGCCCCCCCTTCTTCGCGGGGGACGGGGGTGCGGGGGCTGTACTCGGGGCTGTCATGACGCCTCCACGTGCTCCGGGCTCGGGTGGTTCGGGGGGATGAGCGGTGATGAGTCCCGAAGGTAGGGAGGGCGCGTTTCGGTGCTGTGGCTGTGGGTGACCGGAAAGGAACGTTGCTCTCACCTCGCGCGGACGCCCGGTGAGAGGTCGCGGCCGGCGCTCAGTGCAGGGGCGGCTGCCCGTAGGGGTGAGGAGCCTGCGGCGGGTACGGGCCCTGGGGCTGCGGGTGGGCCTGGGGCTGCTGGTGGGCCTGGGGCTGCTGGGGCTGGGGCTGCTGGGGCTGCTGGGGCTGGGGGTACGGCTGGGGCTGCGCGTGCTGCTGGGGATAGGGCCGCTGCCCGTACGGCGCGGGTTGCGGCTGGGCGTACGGTCCGGGCTGGGGGTGAGGTGGCTGGGGCTGGGGCTGCGCGTACGGTCCGGACTGCGGTTGGGGATGCCCGTGGCCGTCCGGTCCGGCGGGCGCGCCGCCGTAAGGGCCGTAGGGGCCGTAGGGACCTGAGGCCTGGGGCGGCAGGCCGGCCCCGTACGGGTTCTGGCCGTGCCCGGCCGCCATGGCCGGCGGCAGATAGCGCACCTGCCGGTCCTGGTCGGCGACCGGGACGAACCCGGCGGCCCGCAGACGGGCGGCGGCCTTGCCGTTGCGGCCGCGGTTGACGGCGAAGCCGACGCCGCAGACGACCATCAGGACGACCCAGGTGACGGCGGCGACGACGAAGTCGACGTCCGTGCCGCCGAGCCGCACCCCGAGGATCGCGCAGCCCGCGGTGGCGCCGAGCGCGCCGTACCCCAGGCGCTTCTCGGCCTGTCTGCCGGTGAGGTCGAAGGTGATGCGGGTCTTGAGGAGCTCGAAGGCGTCCGGGACCAGCGGCGGCAGGGACACGCCGTCGTGGGCGTTCGGGTACTGCGCCCAGTTCTGCGCGGCCCGCGCGCGTGCCTGCGGGCCGGGATCGGGGACGATCAGCATCTTCAGCGCGCTGTTGCGCGAGCCGCCGTGCCGGACGTCCACGTACTCGTAACCGAACTGCTGGGCCACACAGGCCAGTCGGGCCAGCTTCTTCACGGAGGCCATCGGGCTGGTGAGCTCGACGGGCCGACCTCCCGCCATGGACCGCAGCATGTTCCGCACCTGCCGCTTGCTCACCGGCACTCATCTCCCCCACCAGCCGCCGTCGACGGGCCGCCGGACCACTGTTCGCCTGCGTGACGGCGGGCAGTCTCCCACACGGCCGCAGCCCTCACCGGAGGCGGCCGACCCGGTTTGACCTGGCCTTGACGGTCCGGGAACCGGCAGGGGCGCGGCCCGTCGGCCGCGCCCCCGCCCCCGTCCGGCGCCGTCGTCTCAGGCGCGGTGCGTGCCCGTTCGGCCGTCCGGCCACAGGCGGGGCCTGCGGCGGGCCGCCAGGTCCTCGACCCAGCCGAAGCAGACGACGCAGACCGCGGTGAGCAGCCAGACGGCCGGCAGTTGCGGCCACGGGCTCTGCAGCACCCAGGGAGCGTCGGCTTCCAGCCACGGGACGTCCCACAGGCGGTCCCACAGCCCCTCGACCACCGTGATGCACACGTTGTGCCACAGATAGATGGTGACGGCACGGGAGTTGAGCAGGGTGATCAGCCGGTCCCAGCGGCGCAGCCGGGCCGGCCACTCGCTCCAGGACGGACTGAGGTGCAGGAGCAGCAGCACCGCCGCGAAGGACCACAGGGACTGGGCGAACGGCATGTCGTCGAGGTCGTGGCCCTCCCGCAGGTCCTGGCCGAGGGCGTACCAGAGGCCGACGGCGGCGACGGCCGGCGCCAGCGACGGTACGACGTAACGGGGCAGCCGGCGCAGGACGCCCTCCTGACGCGCCATGCCCAGCAGCCAGCACGCGCCGAACGTGGCGAAGTCGCCGAGACCGGCCTCCAGTCGCCAGCCGGGCGCCGACAGCGCGCCGAACTCCAGGGCCGCGCACAGGGCGATCGGCGCGAGGATCGTCGGCCAGGGCAGCCGGCGCAGGGCCCGCAGCAACAGCGGGGAGAGCAGCACGAACCAGAGGTAGGCGCGGATGTACCAGAGGGGAATGCCCAGGTCGGAACCCCAGTCGTCGCCGATCAGCCCCTGCACCCCTGGCAGGCCGTCGGCGTACGGCGGGTCGCTCACCGGCAGGATCCAGAAGGTGAGGTGGAGCCACCACCAGCCGGGGTGCCCCTCGGCGTCGGGACCCCAGCCGCCCGCCAGCATGCCCGTCACCCCGACCGCGCCCAGCAGCCAGAGCGGGGGCAGCAGCCGGCGCAGGCGTCCGCGCGCGACGTCCAGCACGGACCGCTTGCCCAGCGAGCGGGCCATGAGGTCGCCGGCGAGCGCGAACATGACGCCCATGGAGGGGAAGACCAGGGGCAGCCAGGCCCAGCCCATCAGGTGGTAGAGGACGACGCGGAAGAGGGCGACGGCGCGCAGGAGGTCGAAGTAGCGGTCGCGTCCGCCGCCCTTCTTCTTCCCGCTCGCCTCCCCCGTGCTGTCCCCGTCCGGCGCCGGGCCGGTGTCGTGCGGTGACGGTCCGGACAGCTCGGGCAGTTCGGCCGTGGTGTCGGTCGGGTGGGTGCTCACAGCGCCGCCCCTCCTTCCAGGGTCGGTGCCGGAGCGCCCGGCGGGGCGGCCACCTGCCCCTTGCGGCGCAGCTTCTGCCAGCGCAGCCGGCCGCCGGTGAGGGCGGTGATCCAGGACTGGAGCAGGACGACGTACATCAGCTGGCGGTACAGCATCTGCTGGAGCGGGAGGGAGATGAGCGGGGCGAGGCGCTCCTTGTCCAGGACGAAGGCGTAGGCCGCGCAGCCCGCCTGGACGGCGAGGACGCCGAACCAGGCGGCGATCGTCCTGCCGGTCGGGCCGAAGAGGAGGCCGTAGACGAGGAAGAGGTCGATGAGCGGGGCGAGGAGCGGGGCGACGACCATGAAGAGGGAGACGAGGGGAAGGCCCACGCGGCCGAACCTGCCGGACGGGCCGCTCTCGAACAGGGCGCGGCGGTGCTTCCAGATCGCCTGCATGGTGCCGTAGCACCAGCGGTAGCGCTGGGACCACAACTGCTGGACGGACTCGGGGGCTTCGGTCCAGGCCCGCGCCTTCTCCGCGTACACGACGTGCCAGCCGTCGCGGTGGATGGCCATGGTGATGTCGGTGTCCTCGGCGAGGGTGTCGTCGCTCATGCCGCCGACGCGGTCGAGCGCGCTGCGGCGGAAGGCACCCACGGCGCCCGGGATGGTGGGCATGCAGCGCAGCACGTCGTACATACGGCGGTCGAGGTTGAAGCCCATCACGTACTCGATGTGCTGCCAGGCGCCGATGAGGGTGTCCTTGTTGCCGACCTTGGCGTTGCCGGCGACCGCGCCGACCCGGGGGTCGGCGAAGGGCTGGACGAGTTCGCGGACCGTGGCGGGCTCGAAGACGGTGTCGCCGTCCATCATCACGATGAGGTCGTGCCGGGCGTTGGCGATGCCCCGGTTGAGGGCTGCGGGCTTGCCCGCGTTGAGCTGGCGGACGACACGGACGCCGGGCAGCCGCAGGCTTTCGACGATGCGGGCCGTGCCGTCGCTGGAGCCGTCGTCGATGACGAGGATCTCGATCGGATGCTCACTCCTCATCAGCGAACGCACGGTGTTCTCGATGCACTTGGCCTCGTTGTAGGCCGGGACGAGCACGGACGCCGGTTCGGTGACGGGCGCGTCGGGTCCCCAGACGAAGCCCGTGCGGCGGGTGCGGCGGGTGTGCGTCGCGGAGAGCAGCAGCATCAGGCCGAAACGGGCGAAGACGAGCACGCCGATGACGGCGAGGCCGACGACCAGGACGCCGGTGATGTCGTCGGAGGCCTCGACCAGGAAGACCCAGGCCTTGCCCTTCCACAGGTCGAGCCCGGCGACCGGGGTGTGCGCGCTGGGGGCGTGCAGGGCGCCGGTGAGATTCTCGAACCGGTAGCCCCTGCCCTGGAGTTCGGGGAGATAGGCGTCCAGGGCCTGGACGGTCTGATGGCGGTCGCCGCCGGAGTCGTGCATGAGGACGATGGCGCCCCGGCCGCCCTGGGGCGTGGCGTTGCGGATGATCTGGCGCACGCCCGGCCGGCGCCAGTCCTCGCTGTCGGCGGTGGTGAACACGCTGAGGTAGCCGCGCGTGCCGACGTACTGGGTGACCGGCCAGGACGCGTCGTCGAGGGCGTCCGCGGTGGAGGAGTAGGGCGGCCGGAAGAGGGAGGTCCGGATGCCGGCCGCGCCCGCGAGGGCCAGCTGGTTCTGGGTGAGCTCCCAGTCGATGCGCTTCTTCGACTGGTAGGAGAGGTCGGGATGGTTGAAGGTGTGCAGTCCGATCTCGTGGCCCTCGTCCACCATCCGCCGGACCAGTTCGGGGTAGCGGGAGGCCATGGTGCCGGTGATGAAGAAGACGGCGTGGACGTGGTGCTTCTTCAGGACGTCGAGGACCTCGGGGGTCCACCTGGGGTCGGGGCCGTCGTCGAAGGTGAGCACGATGTGGTGGTCCGGCACCTCCAGGCTCGTCTGCTGTCCGCCGCGGGTGTCGACGACCGGGCCGCCGTCGAGGATCTTCTCCGGCACCTTGGTGGCTGCGGCCTCGGGGTGGACGCGGTAGTCGGCGAGGATCTCGCTGTGCACGTAGCCGCGCAGCATCAGCATCGCCATCATCGCCAGGAGCACGAGCAGCGGCAGCAGATGACGCAGCCGCAGGGGCACCAGCCTCCGCCGTCCGGCGGACGGCTCCGAACGTGGGGAGCCTCCCCCGGCGGTGTGCCCGGGAGCCCGGCCCCGGGCCTGCCGGGCGCCGGACCGCCGGGCGGCCCGCCGTCCGCCCGGCGGCTCGCCTCCCGGCGGTCCGTCCGGTGGTGAGGAGGCGGGCGCGGTCTGGTCGCCGGACGCGTGCGCGTGTTGCCCGACGGGGGATCGTCGGGCCGAACGCCGGCTGGTACGTGGTGCCATGAGAGGTGGTTCTCCGGGGACGAGAGGACGGTCGGACGGACCGCACCAGGGACTGTGTGCGGCGAGGGCGCGCCACGGAATCGGGTGACGCGGGACGGACCAAGAGGGCCGGCGCGCGAGGCTCGGGGCCGTTCGGGCGCCGCAGGCGGAGGCCGGGCCGGCTGCTCCGGCGGCCGCGCCGGTCGGCGCACGCGCCGCCGGCCCGGACCGGTTCACGGAGGCCGGACGCAGTCATCGGCCGGCCCGGACCGGATCACGGTCATCGGCCGACGCGGACCGGATCACGGTCGTCGGACGGCCGGGTTCCGGTGGCGGGGGTCGGCCCGCCCGGACCGGATCACGGTCGTCGGCTGGCCGGGACCGGATCACGGTCGTCGGCTGACCGGGACCGGATCACGGTCGTCGGACGGCCGGGTTCCGGTGACGGGGGTCGGCCCGCCCGGACCGCCACGGTCATCGGCTGGCCGGGACCGGATCACGGTCGTCGGACGGCCGGGTTCCGGTGACGGGGTCGGCCCGCCCGGACCGGATCACGGTCGTCGGCTGGCCGGGACCGGATCAC
>NZ_JBHVYK010000064.1:0-257 GCF_042880855.1 Streptomyces sp. NPDC058291 | reverse complement strand
GGTCGTCGGCTGACCGGGACCGGATCACGGTCGTCGGACGGCCGGGTTCCGGTGGCGGGGGTCGTGCGGGGTGCGGACCGCCGGGTTCGGGCGGTCCGACCGCGAGGGCTCCGCCGGTTCGGGCGGCGCGATCGGCTCGGCGTCGGGGCCCGGGACACCGGTGCGGTGTCCGAGGGCCGTCGGCGGGCCGGGGCTCCGGGACGGGGACCGGCCGCCCGGGCCGTCGATCGGCCCGGGCTCGGCTGCACCCCCTCCCT
>NZ_JBHVYK010000063.1:17513-47412 GCF_042880855.1 Streptomyces sp. NPDC058291 | reverse complement strand
CCGCCGGGATGTCCCCGGCGGGGCGCCCCGGCCGGGGTCAGTCGCAGCCGCAGCCGCTGCCGGTGGCCACCGGGAGCGGCGCGGGCACGCCGATCTTGGGCAGGCCGAGCAGAACCCCGGCGGGCTTGGCCGCCTGCTCCGCCGTGCGCTTCTCCCAGGCGTCTCCCGCGCGCGTGCGGCGCACGTCCAGGACGGCGCCCTCGGCCAGGAGGTGGTGCGGAGCGGCGTAGGTGATCTCGACCGTCACCACGTCGCCGGGGCGCACCTGCTCCTGCGGCTTGGTGAAGTGGACCAGACGGTTGTCGGGGGCGCGGCCGGACAGGCGGTGCGTGGCGCCGTCCTTGCGGCCCTCGCCCTCGGCCACCATCAGCTCCAGCGTGCGGCCGACCTGCTTCTTGTTCTCCTCCCAGGAGATCTCCTCCTGCAGGGCGACCAGACGCTCGTACCGCGCCTGGACGACCTCCTTGGGGATCTGGTTCTCCATGGTCGCGGCCGGGGTCCCGGGACGCTTGGAGTACTGGAAGGTGAACGCCTGCGCGAAGCCGGCCTCGCGGACCGCGTGCAGCGTCTGCTCGAAGTCCTCCTCGGTCTCGCCGGGGAAGCCCACGATGATGTCGGTGGTGATCGCCGCGTGCGGGATGGCGGCGCGCACCTTCTCGATGATCCCGAGGTAGCGCTCCTGCCGGTAGGAGCGGCGCATCGCCTTCAACACCGTGTCCGAGCCGGACTGCATCGGCATGTGGAGTTGCGGCATCACGTTGGGCGTCTCGGCCATGGCGGCGATGACGTCGTCGGTGAAGTCGCGCGGGTGCGGGGAGGTGAAGCGGACCCGTTCCAGGCCGTCGATGGCCCCACACGCGCGGAGCAGCTTGCTGAAGGCCTCGCGGTCGCCGATGTCGGATCCGTAAGCGTTGACGTTCTGGCCGAGCAGAGTGATCTCGGAGACTCCCTCGGCGACCAGGGCCTCGATCTCGGCGAGGATGTCGCCGGTGCGGCGGTCCTTCTCCTTGCCGCGCAGCGCCGGGACGATGCAGAAGGTGCACGTGTTGTTGCAGCCGACGGAGATGGACACCCAGGCCGCGTAGGCGCTCTCGCGCCGGGTCGGCAGGGTGGACGGGAACGCCTCCAGCGACTCGGCGATCTCGACCTGGGCCTCTTCCTGCACGCGCGCGCGCTCCAGCAGGACCGGGAGCTTGCCGATGTTGTGCGTGCCGAAGACGACGTCGACCCAGGGCGCCCTCTTGACGATGGTGTCGCGGTCCTTCTGCGCGAGGCAGCCGCCGACCGCGATCTGCATCCCGGGCCGGCTCGCCTTGCGCGGCGCGAGCCGGCCGAGGTTGCCGTAGAGCCGGTTGTCGGCGTTCTCGCGCACCGCGCAGGTGTTGAACACGACGACGTCGGCGTCGCCGTCCGACCCTTCGGGGGCGCGCACGTACCCGGCCTCTTCGAGCAGCCCGGACAATCGCTCGGAGTCGTGGACGTTCATCTGGCACCCGTAAGTGCGGATCTCGTAGCTCTTGGGGGCTTGGACGTCCACTGCGAGGCTCCGGTCGCTGCTGCTGGTCATGGCTCAAGGGTAGGCGCTCCCAGGAGAACGCCCGCCGCCCCGCGTCACCGCCGGGACCGAGCCCTCCCTCGGGCCGATGACCACGGCGTACGTCCTGATCCTGGGGGTGCTGGGCCCCTCACCGCCCGTTACACGGAGCCGCTCGCGGCGCTGTGGGCGCGCCGCCGGGAACCTCACGCTGCTTCCGGCGCACCGGAGCAGACGCAAGAGCCGGAGCAGCCGGCCGAGGCGCGGCCGCACACGCCGGTGGGCGACTGAGGCGGGCCCGGCGGCCCGGGTCACCGCAAGCCCGGCCGGAGTTCCCCGCCCCACCGCGGCAGACAGGCGGAGAGGACGGCGACCTCCCCCGCCTGCCGGATGGGGAAGGCTGTCCGCGCGCCGGCCCGGCCGGGTCAGGAGCCGTCGGGTCTCCACCCCTGCCGACGCAGCACCTCGGACACGTCGGGCGGCTGGTAGTGCTCGCCCTTGAGGACCTTGCCGTCGGCGCGGCGGGCGACCTGGCCGTCCGGGCCGAGCTTGGTCATGTTGGAGCGGTGGATCTCGGCGAGCACCGCGTCGAGGTCGATCCCGTGCACCAGGGCCGTGCCGTAGGCGACGTAGACGACGTCGGCCAGCTCGTGCGCCAACCGGTCCAGCGGACCGCTCACCGACACCTCGGCGACCTCCGCCGCCTCCTCCGCGAGCAGGCTCCCGCGCTGCGCGGCGAGACGCGGCGACACCTGAGTCGGGGTGGTGGCGACGTCGAGCCCGAAGGCACGGTGGAACTCACGGACCAGTTCGGCGGGCGAAACACTCATGCACCGACTGTAACGACGACCGCTGACAGTTACGGTCCGCGCGAGCCCCCCGGAGCCCTTCGGGGCCGGGCCCGGGCCCCCGCTCTGGCCAGCACCTCCCGGAGGCTGGCAGGATCGCGGGCATGTCCAAGGTGTTCTCCCCCATCGGCAGGCGCGGCGTTCTCGGGGGCGCTGCCGCCGCCGTCGTCGCCCTGGCGCTGCTGATGTGGTGGATGCTGCCGCTGGGCGAGGAGCCGCCGAGCGGATCGATCACCTTCAGCACGGGCACGACGAGCGGCGTCTACTACGCGTACGGCAGCCGGCTGCGCGACGCGCTCGCCAAGGACATGCCCGACCTGAACGTGGACCTGACGACCAGCAACGGGTCGCCGGACAACGTCGAGCGCGTGACGACGGGCAAGGCCGACTTCACCATCGCCGCGGCCGACGCCGTGCAGACGTACGAGGCCCATCACTCCGGCGCGGCGGCCCGGTTGCGCGGGGTGGCCCGGCTGTACGACGACTACGTGCAGCTCGTCGTGCCCCGCGACTCGCGTATCCGCTCCATCGCGGACCTGCGGGGCAGGACCGTGGCGACCGGCCTGCCCCGCTCCGGTGTGCGGCTGATCGCCGAGCGGGTGCTCAGGGCGGCGGGCCTGGACCCGGCCAAGGACATCGAGGCCGCGTCCGAGGGCATCGACACCGGCCCCGAGAGGCTGAAGCGGGGCGAGATCGACGCCTTCTTCTGGTCCGGCGGGGTGCCGACGGCCGGGTTGGAGAAACTGGCCGACAGCTTCACCTTCCGGTTCGTGCCGATCAGCCCCGAGCTCGTCGCCCGCATGCACGACCAGGACGACTCGACCGGCTACTACCGGGCCACGAACATGCCCGAGTCGGCCTACCCGACCATCCAGAACGGCTCCACCGTGGCGACGATCGCGGTGTCCAACCTGCTCATCACCCGCACCGACGTGGCGCCCCGGCTCACCGAGTGGCTGACCCGCACCGTGATCAGGAGCCGGGACGGCATCGGCGCGCACGTGCACTCCGCCCAGCTGGTCGACCTGCGCACTGCCGTCTACACCGACCCGCTGAAGCTGCACGAGGGCGCCCGGCGCTACTACCGCTCGGTCAAGCCGTAGGGAGCGGGCGCTAGGACCTCGGCGACCGGGGCACGGACACCGTCGCCGTCAGTCCGCTCGGCTCGTGGCGCGCGTACGACAGGGAGCCGCCGCCGGCCGCGAGCAGGGCCCGGGAGATGGACAGGCCCAGACCCGAGCCCTTGACGTTCTGGTGGCGGCCGCTGCGCCAGAAACGGTCGCCCACGCGCGTGAGCTCCTCGTCGGTGAGGCCCGGCCCGTTGTCGGTGACGACGACGGTCGAAGTGTCGCCGTCGGCCGCGACGGCGACCTCGACGCTCTCGCCCTCCGGCGTGAACTTGACGGCGTTGTCGATCACGGCGTCCAGGGCGCTGGAGAGCGTCACCGGGTCGGCCCACGCCGTGGTGGGCGGGCAGTCGCCGACCAGCCGGACGCCCTTGGCCTGGGCGGTGGGCGCCCAGGCGGCCACCCGCTCGGCGGCCAGCGCGCCGATGTCGGTGACGCGCAGGTGGGCCTCGGCGTGCTCGGCGAGGGCCAGGTCCAGCAGGTCGTCCAGAACCTGGGCCAGGCGTTTGCCCTCGTTCTGGACGGACGCGATCTCCTCGTTGCCCTCGGGGAGTTCGTAGGCCAGCAGTTCGATGCGCAGCAGCAGGGCGGCCAGCGGGTTGCGCAGTTGGTGCGAGGCGTCGGCGACGAAGGCGCGCTGCTGCTCCAGCACGTTCTCGACGTTGTCCGCCATCTCGTTGAACGCCCCGGCCAGCCGCCGCAGTTCCGGCGGTCCGCCGCCGACCGCGACCCGGGACTTCAGCCGGCCGCTCGCGATCTCGTGGGTGGTGGCGTCCAGGACCCGCACCGGTCGCAGCACCCAGCCGGTCAGCCGCAGGGCGGCGCCGATGGCCAGCAGCATCGCGGCGACCTCGCCGGCGCCGACGACCAGCCAGCCGTGCAGGATCCGCGAGCGCATCGGCCCGGTGGGCGAGTCCGTGACGACGACCGCGACGACGTCGCCGTCCCGGATGACCGGCGAGGCCACGACGAGCCGGTTGCGCTGCCACGGCCACACCTGCCGGGGATCATGGCTGCGACGACTGAGCAGCGCCTCGTCGAACGCGTCCCGCACCTCACCCGATTCGGGGAGGTACCAGTCGCGCGGGGCATGAGCCATGGGGGTGTCGGTGCCGTAGAAGACCCCCGCCCGAATGCCGTAGACGTCGTAGTAGCTGGCGAGTTCCCGGGCGAGCGTCTCGCGCCGCTCGTCGGTCGACGCCGACGTGGTGTCGCCGGTGCCCGACGAGGCGGTGACGAACTGGGCGAGCGCCGCGAAGCGTGCGGTGTCGTCGATGCGGTCGACGACCACTTTCTGCTGCTGGGCGCCGGCCACGCTGATCGCCAGCGGCACCCCGAGAGCCAGCAGCACGGCCGCCATCAGGACGATGAGCAGCGGCAGGAGACGCGTACGCAACCGTGGTCCCCCGCTACGCGGCCGGGGCGACGAGCCGGTAACCCACGCCGCGCACGGTCTCGATCAACGCGGGCATGCGCAGCTTGGCGCGCAGCGAGGCCACGTGCACCTCCAGGGTGCGCCCGGTCCCCTCCCAACTGGTGCGCCACACCTCGCTGATGATCTGTTCCCGGCGGAAGACCACGCCGGGGCGCTGGGCCAGCAGCGCCAGGAGGTCGAACTCCTTGCGGGTCAGCTGGACGGCGGCGCCGTCGACCGTGACGCGCCGGGTGGGCAGCTCGATGTGCACGGAGCCCAGGCGCAGGGCGCTGTCCTGGCCGGTGGCCGGATCCTCGTGAACGGTGCGGCGACTGACGGCGTGGATGCGGGCGAGCAGCTCGCCCGTGTCGTACGGCTTCACCACGTAGTCGTCCGCGCCCAGGTTGAGGCCGTGGATGCGCGAGCGGACGTCGGAACGGGCGGTCACCATGATCACCGGTGTGGCGGTGCGCTTGCGGATCTTGCCGCAGACCTCGTAGCCGTCCTGGTCGGGCAGGCCCAGATCGAGCAGGACGACCCCGAAGCCGGGGCCTTCCGGCACCAGCGCCTGCAGGGCTTCCTCGCCGCTACGCGCGTGGGTGACGTCGAAACCGTGCCGTTTGAGGACCGCGGACAGCGCGGCGGCGACATGGTTGTCGTCCTCGACGAGCAGCAGTCTCATCCCGGCCTCCTCCGGTTCGTCGGGCATGCGGTCTGACTCACTACGACGGGCCCACGGTCCTCGGACCCGTGAGAAGCCCGCGGCACACGCGTGTGTGCACCAAGCCCGCCGCACACGCGTGTGTGCATCATGGCAGTCACGCTGATGGACGAGGACGCCGTCAAGCGACTTCCGGTTGCACACGGCTTCCGTTATCCGGCCGATACGCCCGCAGGTCACCAGCGCTACGACAGGTGTCCGATTGCTATCGGATCGTGATGCTCAGATTCCCCTCAGATGTAATGACGCTGGTCGCGGCGGGTCACTACTGTCCTGCGAAACCGAGGAGGACGGAGCCCCAGAGCGATGACCGAAGTATCGGTGGCCAAGGAGGACGCGGTCACGAGCGGTGACCTGGTCGTCCTGAAGAGCGTCAACAAGCACTTCGGCGCGTTGCACGTTCTCCAGGACATCGACCTGACGATCGCCCGCGGAGAGGTCGTCGTGGTCATCGGCCCCTCCGGGTCCGGGAAGTCGACGCTGTGCCGCACCATCAACCGTCTGGAGACGATCGACGGGGGCGCGATCACGATCGACGGCAAGCCGCTGCCCCAGGAGGGCAAGGCACTGGCCCGGCTGCGCGCCGACGTCGGCATGGTCTTCCAGTCGTTCAACCTGTTCGCGCACAAGAGCGTGCTCGAGAACGTGATGCTCGGCCAGATCAAGGTCCGCAAGGTCGACAAGGCGACGGCCGAGGAGAAGGCCCGCGCCCTCCTCGACCGGGTCGGTGTGGGCACCCAGGCGGACAAGTACCCCGCGGAGCTCTCCGGCGGCCAGCAGCAGCGCGTCGCCATCGCCCGCGCCCTGGCGATGGACCCGAAGGTCATGCTCTTCGACGAGCCGACCTCGGCGCTGGACCCCGAGATGATCAACGAGGTCCTGGAGGTCATGCAGCAGCTGGCCCGGGACGGCATGACCATGATCGTCGTCACCCATGAGATGGGTTTCGCACGATCGGCTGCAAACCGCGTGGTGTTCATGGCGGACGGTCGCATCGTCGAAGAGGCTGCGCCCGACCAGTTCTTCAGCAATCCGCGCAGCGACCGTGCCAAGGACTTCCTGTCGAAGATCCTGCACCACTGATCCGCAGCCTGACGGAACCCGCACGCCGGCAGTACTTCATCACTCTCTAAGGACGTTCTCCATGAAGCTTCGCAAGGTCACCGCCGCCTCGGCCGCAGCCCTCGTCCTCGCCCTGACGGCCACCGCGTGCGGCGGCGACAACAAGGACACCGGCACGAGCAGCAGCGCCGGCACGGGCAGCGGTGGCGGCGGCAAGATCAAGGTCGGCATCAAGTTCGACCAGCCCGGCCTCGGCCTCAAGAAGCCCGACGGATCGTTCGCCGGCTTCGACGTGGACGTCGCCAAGTACGTCGCCAAGCAGCTGGGCTACGGTCCGGACCAGATCGAGTTCGTCGAGACCAAGAGCGCCGACCGCGAGAACGCCCTCTCGCGCGGTGACGTCAAGTTCATCGCGGCCACCTACTCGATCAACGACGAGCGCAAGAAGAAGGTCGACTTCGCCGGCCCGTACCTGCTGGCCCACCAGGACCTGCTGATCAAGTCCGACTCGGACATCTCCAAGGGCACGGACCTCAACGGCAAGAAGCTGTGTTCCGTGACCGGCTCGACCTCTGCGCAGAACGTCAAGAAGACGATCGCCCCCGACGCGAACCTCAAGAAGGTGAGCTCCTACTCGGAGTGCATCGCCGGCCTGCAGAGCGGCGCCGTGGACGCGGTCACCACCGACGACTCGATCCTCGCCGGCTTCGCGTCCCAGGACCAGTACAAGGGCAAGTTCAAGCTCGCGGGCCTGAAGCTGAGCAACGAGAACTACGGCATCGGCGTCAAGAAGGGCGACACCGCGACCGTCGACAAGATCAACAAGGCCCTGGAGCAGATGGTCAGCGACCACTCGTGGGACAAGGCCGTCAAGGACAACTTCGGCCCGGCGAACTACAAGAACGAGCCGGCCCCGAAGATCGGCGTCATCGTCCCGAACGCCTCGTAACCACGGCTCAGCCCAGCGGGTCACGTGCGGTGCGCCGCCGTCCGTCGCGATCACGGCGGCGGCGCGCCCCGCCCTCCTCATACGCCACCCACCCGGAAGCGCGGGAGATCGTGTTCGACTTTCTTGAAGGTTACGACGTCCTGGGGGCGTTCTGGATGACGGTGAAGCTCACCGCCGTCTCCGCCGTGGGCTCCCTCGTCTGGGGCACCCTGCTGGCCGCGATGCGGGTGAGTCCGGTTCCGCTGATGCGCGGGTTCGGCACCGTCTACGTCAACGTCGTCCGGAACATCCCCCTGACGGTCATCATCCTCTTCAGCTCGCTGGGCCTCGCCGACATCTTCGGCATGACCATGGGGAGCGACGACTTCGACGTCCAGGGCTTCCGGCTGGCCGTGCTCAGTCTGATCGCCTACACGGCGGCGTTCGTCTGCGAAGCGGTCCGCTCCGGCATCAACACCGTGCCGCTCGGCCAGGCGGAGGCGGCCCGGGCCATCGGCCTGAGCTTCACCCAGACCCTCACCCTCGTCGTCCTTCCGCAGGCCTTCCGCTCGGTCATCGGCCCGCTGGCCAACGTCCTGATCGCGCTGACCAAGAACACCACGGTGGCGGCCGCCATCGGCGTCGCCGAGGCCGCCTACCTGATGAAGACGATGATCGAGAACGAGGCGCAGACGCTGCTCATCGGCGCGGTCTTCGCGTTCGGGTTCGTGGTACTGACCCTGCCGACCGGCCTCATCCTCGGCTGGCTGGGCAAGCGACTGGCGGTGAAGCGATGAGCTCGGTCCTCTACGACACTCCCGGCCCCCGCGCCAAGCGGCGCAACGTCCTGTTCTCGGTGGTCTTCGCCGTCCTCCTGGTGCTGCTCCTGTGGTGGGTGTGGCAGAAGATGGACGACAAGAACCAGCTCGAGTCCGCCCTGTGGAAGCCGTTCGTCGAGTCCGAGGCGTGGACGACGTACCTGCTGCCCGGCCTCGTCAACACGCTGAAGGCCGCGTCGCTCGCCATGGTCATCGCCCTTCCGCTGGGCGCGGTCTTCGGCATCGCCCGGCTGTCCGACCACCGGTGGGTACGCGGCGTGTCCGGCACCGTGGTGGAGTTCTTCCGGGCGATCCCGGTGCTGCTGCTGATGCTGTTCGCCAACGAGTTCTACGCCCGCTCCACGAACGTCGGCAGCGCGGAGCGGCCTCTCTACGCCGTCGTCACCGGTCTGGTGCTCTACAACGCGGCCGTCCTCGCCGAGATCGTCCGAGCGGGCATCCTCTCCCTGCCCAAGGGCCAGACGGAGGCGGCGTACGCCATCGGTCTGCGCAAGGGCCAGACGATGAGCAGCATCCTGCTCCCGCAGGCGGTCACCGCGATGCTCCCGGCGATCGTGAGCCAGCTGGTCGTCATCGTCAAGGACACCGCGCTCGGCGGCGTGATGATCGGCTTCGCCGAGCTGCTCAACTCCCGTGGCACGCTCGCGGCCAACTACGCCAACGTCGTCCCGAGCTTCATCGTCGTCGCGGTCATCTTCATCCTGCTGAACTTCCTTCTGACCAGCTTCGCGAGCTGGCTGGAGCGCCGGCTGCGGCGCAGCAAGCGCAGCACGGGCGCGGTCCTCGGCGTCGACAAGGTCGACGACCTGAACGCGGCCGAGGTCGGCGGGAGCTACGGCACCGGCGCGGGCGGCGGCGGAATCTGACGCACACTCAAGCGGGGTGACCGGTACGGAGGCAGTGGCGTGCGCGCCACTGCCTTTCGTCGCTTGACGCAAACAACGACAATGGGTTGCATACGTTCTGTGATCGTGCACCCTGCTCAACCCCGTTGTTCACCCAAGCCCGCGAGGACACCGTCGAAGGCAGGGGGCGGCACGCCGTGGACCCGGTGATCATCGTCGGAGCCGGGCCCGTGGGACTCACGCTCGCTCTGGCACTGGCGCGCCAGCAGGTGCCGTCCGTGGTGCTCGACGAGGGCTCCGGCAAGGACGAACCCCGACTCGCGCGCACCGTCGTGCTGCGCGAGGACACCGCGGCCCTCGTGCAACGGCTCACCGGGGCGGACCTCGGCCCGGCCGGCCTGCGCTGGGCCGGATGGCGCTCGATGCGGCGCAAGCAGGTGATTCGCGAGGTCGTCTTCGACGACGCCGAAGACGCCGACCACGTCGGCGGCACCGGCCCGGCCCCGCTGCACACCGCCGAGCCCGCTCCGCTGCACATCGCCCAGCACGCGCTGACCGGCGCGCTGCGCACGGCCCTGGAGGGCGAGCGGCTGGTGAAGGTCGTCGCGGACAGCCGGGTGGACGGCGTCGAGCAGGAAGCCTCAGGCGTCACGGTCCACACCCGTGGCCCCCAGGGCACCTGGTGGCGCGGCAGCCACCTGGTCGGCTGCGACGGCCCGCGCTCCACCGTCCGCAAGCTCCTCGACATCCGCTTCCCCGGCCGCACCGCGGTGGAACGACACGCCGTGGCCGCGCTGCGCGTGGAACTTCCCTGGGCCGACGAGGCGTTGCTTCATCGAACACCGCCGTGGCGGACGTCCGGCCCCTCCGCCGGGGAGGTCACCGCGCGCCCGCTGCCCGAAGGCGTCTGGCGGCTGGACTGGCTGCTGCCGCCCGGCAAGGACCTCGTCACGCCCGAACTGCTCGTGGCACGCATCCGCGAGACCCTGGCGGGCTGGAGCGGCGGCTCCACGCCCGCCTACGAACTGCTCGACACCGGCGTCCACACCGTGCACCACCGGCTGGCCCGCCGCTGGCGCGTGGGGCGCGTCTTCCTCGCCGGGGACGCCGCCCACCTGCTCGGCGCGTTCGGCGCGCAGGGCCTGGACGAAGGCCTGCGCGACGCCGACAACCTGGCCTGGAAGCTCGCCCTGGCCTGGCACCACGGGCCGCGCGAGGCGCTGCTCGACAGCTACCAGGAGGAGCGGCGCGCGGTCGTCTCCGCCCGGCTGCGCGCCGCCGACCAGGCGCTGCCGCTGCTGCGCGGCGCGGGCGGCATCAGGGCGTTCGTGCCCGGCGCGGCCCGCGGCCACGACGTGCTGTTCGCCGAGGGCCACCTGGGACGCGGGCCGCTGGGCGCGGCCGGCACCTACGAGCAGTCCCCGCTGGCCACCCGCCACCTGGAGGCGGAGGCGCCGGTGGACACGCCTCCGGGAGCACAGGTCCACGACGTCCGCGTGACGGCGGAGGACGGCTCGTTCGTACAGCTGCGGGACCGCCTCGGCCGCGGCGCGCTGCTCGTCCTGCTGATCGCGCCCGGCACCGGTGTGTGGGAGCGCCGGCACTGGGTCAGCGCGGGGATCATGCCCCGCCTGGCCGCCGCGGTGACGGCCCTGCCGAGCCCTGCCGAGCTCCTGGTGGCGGAGCGCTACCCGGGCGCGGCCGCCCACACCGTCCTGCTGATCCGTCCGGACGGCCATCTGGTCGCCGCGCTCGGCGGGGTCCGCCCGGCCGATCTGTACGCGGCGGCGGAGGCGGCCCTGGGCGGCCCCGCGAGAACACAAGACCCTCAGGGTGCTCAAGGCGCGCAAGGCGTTCAAGGCGCTCAGGGAACTCACGAGGCGTCGGCGGCCGGCGCGGCGGCGAGCAGCGCGGCCAAGTGACGTCCGCGCGATGTCCGCGGGGCGGCGCCGGGGTGAAGACGGGGACCCCGCGCGCCGTCGCGTCGCGCCGAGGAACACCGGCCGTGGCGCGGCCCGTCGCCGGGCCCTCGCCGCGGGCCGCCCCGCGGCGAGTCTCTCCGCAGGTGCTCCGCAGGTCCCGCTGCGGGTCTCGCCGCCTGCCGACGCTCGTGTGGGTCGTATGACCCACACGCTGTCACCGTGCGGTCCACATGGTGACGGTGAGTTGACCGACGTGCACCGACATGGTGTACTCCGAATCGTGACCGACACCGATGTGCGCCTGTGGCGGAGGGTCCACATGGACCTCGTCCGCTATGCGGGCTGCGTGTGTCGTCCGTCCTGCTGAATTCGCACCCCCTTCTTCCACCGGCGCGCGCCGCCGTAGCGCATCGCGCTCGTGCGCGGCCGCGCGCCTCCCCGCGAACGTTCACAGGACGGTACCCGTGTCTGTCTCCCCCTCCCTGCCCGCCGTCGCCGCTGACGCCGCGCCGACGCAGGCAGACCTCCTCGACTTCGTCCGGCGGACGGCCGCCGACGCCGAGCTCATCGCCTCACTCCCCCTCGACCCCGAGGGCCGCACCTGGGTGCGCCTGGAGGGCCCCGGCGGCAGCGAGGCCTGGCTGATCGGCTGGCCGCCCGGCACGGGCACCGGCTGGCACGACCACGCCGACTCGGTGGGCGCCTTCCTGACAGCCCAGGGCACGCTGAAGGAGTACTCGCTCAACGCGCGGCTCCCCACCGACGGCTGGAAAACCCTCGAACTGGCGGACGGCATCGACCGGGAACGCACCCTCACCGCCGGCCGCGGCCGGGCGTTCGGCCGCCACCACGTCCACGAGGTGCTCAACGAGTCCACCGAGGAACACGCCGTCTCCGTCCACGCCTACTACCCGCCGCTGCCGCGCATCCGACGCTACAGCCGCACCGGACACGTGCTGCGGCTGGAGCAGGTGGAACGTCCCGAGGACTGGCAGTGAGCGGCGCGAGCACCCCTCAGGACGGACCGCCGCACGGACGGCGGGAAGGCCAGACGGGCCAGACGGGCCAGACGGGCCAGCGGGCACTGCGGGATGGACGTCCGGAGGGTCAGACGGATGACCGACCGGACGGTGGACCGGACGACGCACTGGACGACGCACTGGACGACCGACAGCCGCCCGGCATAGACGAGTTGCTCGAACGAGTACGTTCCGGGTACGCGCGCGTGGACGCTCGGGAGGCCTACGAAGCCTCCCGCGCGGGTGAGGCGCTGCTCGTCGACATCCGCTACGCGGCCTTGCGCGAGCGGGACGGACTGATCCCCGGCGCGCTGGTCGTCGAGCGCAACGAACTGGAGTGGCGTCTCGACCCCCGCGGCAGCCATCGCCTCCCCGAGGCCACGAGCCACGACGTGCGCGCGATCGTGATCTGCAACGAGGGCTACGCGTCGAGCCTCGCCGCGGCCTCGCTGCACCAGTTGGGGCTGCGCCGGGCGACCGACCTGGTCGGCGGCTTCCAGGCGTGGAAGGCGGCGGGACTCCCGGTGACCCCGTAGGCGGACCGCGGCCGGACGCCGCCGTCAGTCCCTCGCCGTCGCGACCGTCACCGCACGCACCCTGAGCGCCACCCGCCCCGGCACGGCGGTGGCGACGAGGGCGAGGAGTACTACCGCCCCGGCGACCACCTTGGCACACGAGAGGGACGACCGCCGGGCCGCCCTTCCGGTCATGCCCACGCTGAACGCGGTGAGGACGGCCGGCGCGATGCCACTGCCGGAGGTGGCGGCGACGGCCCGCAGCAGAGCCGGCTCGCGGTGGCGCTGCTGGACGGAGAGCGCGAACGTCCCCACGACCAACAGAACCGCCACCAGCAGCGAGGTGCCGCCCATGGCTCCCCCCATGCTCACCAGCCTGGTGCGAGCCGCGGCGGCGTCCAGGAACTCGACCGGTCCTCGGGCGTCTCCTGAGCTGGTCTGGGCCCCGGTGCTCCGCGGGACCGTAAGGTGTGGCCGCCTGGGGGGTGTCGTCGGGGCCAGTTGTCGGGGGGCCTCCCCCGCCCCCTCCCTCCCCTCCCCCGCCCACCCCCACCCTCGTCAAGCTCAGTACCCGTCGTCCTCCAGGGACTCCGTGTCCTCGCCCTCTTCTTCCAGCGCCTGCCGGACGACCCGCAGGGCCATGCCCTCGGGGTAGCCCTTGCGCGCGAGCATGCTTGCCAGGCGACGCAGCCGTTTGTCGCGGTCCAGTCCTCTGGTCGAACGCAACTTGCGGGCGACGAGTTCGCGCGCCGTCTCCTCCTCCTGCTCGGAGTCCAGACGGCCGACGGCCTCGTCGATGAGCGTCGAGTCGACGCCCTTGGTCCGCAGCTCCCGGGCGAGGGCGCGCCGGGCCAGTCCCCGACCGTGGTGGCGGGAGTCCACCCAGGCGTCCGCGAAGGCGCTGTCGTTGATCAGCCCGACCTCTTCGAACCGCGAGAGCACCTCCTCCGCGACGTCGTCCGGGATCTCCCGTTTGTGCAGCGCGTCCGCGAGTTGCTTGCGCGTGCGCGGGGTCCCGGTGAGCAGGCGCAGGCAGATCGCCCGTGCCCGCTCAGCCGGGTCCCCTGAAGACGCCCCCTGCTCGGCCCTCGACGAGGAGGAGGCGCCTTCGTCCTCGTCGGACGGTTCTTTGAAGCCGCGCCCCCGGCGCCCACGCCCGCCACGTGGACCGCCTTCGCCGCCGCGTCGCGCTCGGCCGCCACGGGGCCGGGCGTCGCCGTCCGCCCCCTCGCTCCGACGCCGGTCGCCTTCCGGCCGGTCGTCGGCGTCCGGGGCAAGGCCGCCGTCGACCCCGTTATCCCCTTCAGGGGGAAGGTCGGGGCGGACGTACTCGGCCCAGTCGGTTCGTCGTGTCACGGATCAGCTCTTGGCAGCCGCGGCCTTGGTCTTGGCGGTCTTGGCGGCGGAAGCCGGCACCGCCTTGGCTGCGTCGTCCGGCGTGCCGGCGGCCACCGCGGCGTCCGGTCCCGGCTCGGCCGCGGGCTCCTCGGGGCGCACTCCGACGCCCAGCTTCTCCTTGATCTTCTTCTCGATCTCGTTGGCGAGGTCGGGGTTGTCCTTCAGGAAGTTGCGGGCGTTCTCCTTGCCCTGGCCGAGCTGGTCGCCCTCGTACGTGTACCAGGCGCCGGCCTTGCGGACGAAGCCGTTCTCGACGCCCATGTCGATGAGACCGCCCTCGCGGCTGATGCCCTGCCCGTAGAGGATGTCGAACTCGGCCTGCTTGAAGGGCGGCGCGACCTTGTTCTTGACGACCTTGACGCGGGTGCGGTTGCCGACCGCGTCCGTGCCGTCCTTCAGGGTTTCGATGCGGCGGATGTCGAGTCGCACCGAGGCGTAGAACTTCAGCGCCCGGCCACCGGTGGTGGTCTCCGGGGAGCCGAACATCACGCCGATCTTCTCGCGGAGCTGGTTGATGAAGATCGCGGTGGTCTTGGACTGGTTGAGCGCGCTGGTGATCTTCCGCAGCGCCTGGCTCATGAGACGGGCCTGGAGGCCGACGTGGCTGTCGCCCATCTCGCCCTCGATCTCCGCGCGCGGCACGAGTGCGGCGACGGAGTCGATGACGATCAGGTCGAGGGCGCCGGAGCGGACCAGCATGTCCACGATCTCGAGGGCCTGCTCGCCGTTGTCGGGCTGGGAGAGGATGAGGTTGTCGATGTCGACGCCGAGCTTCTTGGCGTACTCGGGGTCGAGGGCGTGCTCCGCGTCCACGAAGGCGACCTGGCCGCCGGCCTTCTGTGCGTTCGCCACCGCGTGCAGCGTCAGCGTCGTCTTACCGGAGGACTCCGGGCCGTACACCTCGACCACGCGGCCCCGCGGCAGACCGCCGACGCCGAGGGCGACGTCGAGTGCGGTCGACCCGGTGGGGATGACCTCGATGGGCTCGTTCGGCCGCTCGCCGAGTCGCATCACGGCGCCCTTGCCGAATTGCCGTTCAATCTGTGCGAGAGCGGCATCCAGGGCCTTCTCGCGGTCGGTTCCTGCCATGGGTTCCACCCGATTTGCTTGAGTCGATCGCTTCACGTCAAAGACGCTAACGCCTGCCACTGACAATGCGCCTGGACGCCGGTTCAGCCTGTGGATAACTCGTGCACTTACCCGACCAAATCAGGACGGAACAGTCGCCGAGAGCCGCACCGGAGCCTCCATCAGAATAGATGTTCGATTTTCGTGTCAAGCGCACCACGCGGCACTTCCGAGGCTACGTTCACGAGCCGCCGAAGCCCCGGCGCCGCCCCGGCTGCTCCACCGGACGTACCGCGGGTGTCTCCGTCCGGACGACGACGAGGGGCGGCGCGGCCGGGAGGCTGGGTGCATGGACGTGGACGAGCAGAAGACCGGATCCCCCCTCGGCGAGACCGGATCGCGCTCCGCCGAGCCCGGATCCCCCGGTGAGGGGGGATCCCGGCCCACGAGCCCGCCCCCGGACGCCGCGCACGGGTACGCGCGCTCCCTCTACCGCCTCTACGGGGCGACCGCGCTCCTGCTGATCCTCTCCGGTCTCTTCCACCTCGTGGTGTTCGCCGTCGACGGCGGCCCGTGGAACGGCCCCGTCTCCTGGCGCAAGCCCGTCACTTTCGGCCTCACCTTCGGCGTGACGCTTCTGGCGGTCGTCCAGGTCACGTCGTATCTGCGGACGGGACGGCGACTGCGCACCGTGCTGCTCGGGGTATTCGCGGCAGATTGCGTCGTGGAGGTCGGAGGCATCACGCTTCAGGCGTGGCGCAAGGTGCCCTCGCATCTGGACATGGAGACGCCTTTCGACACGGCGGTGTCCATGACGCTCGCGGTCGGTGGCGGCGTCCTGGTGGTGCTGCTCGCCGCGTTCGCCGCGATCTCCTTCCGCCGACGGCCGACGGGTCCGGCCGGAATGGCGCTCGCGGTGCGGTCCGGCTTCGCGATCCTGCTCGTCGCGCCGGCCTCGGGTGCGGCGATGATCGCGCGCGGTGTGGTGCTCACCCGCACCGGGCATCAGGAGGCCGCGTACAGCTCGACGGCGCCGCTCAAGCCCCTGCACGGGGTCAGCCTGCATGCCGTCCTGGTGCTGCCCGCACTGGCCTGGCTGCTGTCCCGCACGTCCTGGAACGAGGCGGCACGGTGGCGGATCGTGGCGGCTGCGGTGGGCTGTTACGCGGTCGCGGTCGCCGCGGCCGGGGTGTGGGCCGTCCACACGTACTGACTGACGTGTCGGCGTGCTGCCGCCCCGCTCCCCCTCTCCGCTCCCGTCCTCGACACCGGCCCCGAGCCGGCCCCCTCGATCGGATCTTCCGAATCTCCGGACCCGCCGGACGCCGAACACACGGACCCGCCGGATTTTCCAGACCACAGGACCCGCCGGAGGCCCGGACCTCAGGAGTCGCCGGACCCCTGTCGTGGCCCCCTCTGCCGGTTCTGTCCTCGCGCCCACAGCCCCCGCGCGCGGGTGAACGGTCCCGACCCCTCGCCGCGGTCCCGGTGGCCGTGGACGCGGGGGTCGTCCATGACGGCGTAGCGCTTCACGTAGGCGCCCAGGAACGCCTGCAGCGTGGCGACCGCCGGGATGGAGATCAGCGCCCCTATGGCGCCCAGGAGGGCGGTTCCGGCGATGACCGAGCCGAAGGCGACGGCGGGGTGGATGTCGACGGTCTTCGACGTCAGCTTGGGCTGCACCATGTAGTTCTCGAACTGCTGGTAGACCACGACGAAGATCAGCACCCAGAGGGCGTACAGAGGCGAGACCGTGAAGGCGATCAGCATGGGCAGGGCGCCTGCGAGATAGGTGCCGATCGTGGGGATGAACTGCGAGACGACGCCCACCCACACGGCGAGCACGGGCGCGTACGGGATGCCGAGGGCCTGCAGCAGCACGTAGTGCGCCACACCGGAGATCAGCGCCATCAGGCCGCGCGAGTAGAGGTAGCCGCCGGTCTTGTCGACGGCGATCTCCCAGGCACGGAGCACCTCGGCCTGCCTGGCCGGCGGCAGGACGGAACACACCGCGCGGCGCAGACGCGGACCGTCGGCGGCGAAGTAGAACGAGAACAGGGCGATCGTCAGCAGCTGGAAGAGACCGCCGAGGACCTGGGTGGAGACGTCCAGAACGCCGGCGGCGCTGTTCTGGGCGTACTTCTTCAGCCAGTTGGAGTGGAGCAGGCCCTCCTGGATGTCCACGCGCCTGAGTTCGGTGTGGAACGTGGTGTTGACCCAGTGGATCACCGAGTCCAAATACTCCGGGAAGCCCTCGATCATCTTGATGATCTGTCCGGCGAGCATCGAGCCGAGCAGCGCGAAGAAGCCGGCCACGACGATCAGCAGGCCGAAGAAGACCAGGAAGGTGGCCAGCCCCCTGCGCATCCCTCGGGCGGCCATCCGGCTGACCGCCGGTTCTATGGCCAGGGCCAGGAAGAACGCGATGAGGATGTTGAGCAGCAGGCCGATGAGCTGGTGGAAGGCCCAGGTGCCCAGTTGGAACGCACCGATGAGGGCGAGGGCGAGCACCATGGCGCGCGGAAGCCAGCGCGGCATGCGCGCGGCGTGCCCGGTGTCGCCCTGGGTCGGGGACGGTTGCGGGGACGGCGTCGTGCCGGGCGGGGATGCGTTCCGGGCGGTCTGCCCGGTCTCGTCAGTGGGTGCCACGGGGCAAGTCTCGCTCATGGCACCGACAATCGGTGAGCCGCGTGCGATCTCCGCCTCAGGTCAGCGCATCTCCTGAGGAACGTTCATCACCAGGCACACCACGCGCCACACGTCCTTGGCGTCCCAGCCGTCCGCCAGCGCCTCGTGCACCGTGCGTCCGCCGAGCTCCGCCATCACGTGATCGCGCGCGAAGGTCTCGGCGTATCCCGTGCCGAAGTGCTCGTCCATTCGCTGCCAGAAGACCGTCAACCGCATGACACCAGTATCCCGCGCGCGGGGGTGGCCCTCGCCGGGACCGCCTGCCGAGACCGCTTTCCGCCCTACGGTCTGACCATGGCCGATTCCGGAGCATCCGCACTCCCCCCGACGCCCCCGGCGCACTCCCCGATCTTCCGCGCCGAGCACTTCGTCTGGCTGACCGCGCGCGTGCTGGAACAGCGCGTCTTCGCGCACGACTTCCTCCACGGCGGCGCCGATCCCGTCGAGACCGCCCTCGACGCCTACCGCAACGAGGACGGCGGATACGGTCATGCGCTGGAGCCCGATCTGCGCGGTCCGGTCAGCCAGCCGCTGCACACCGCGCGGGCCCTGGCGGTCCTGGACTCCATCGGGCGCCTGGGCGGCCGACGGGTGGAGCGGGTGTGCCGCTATCTGACGTCGGTCTCCACGAGCGACGGTGCGCTGCCGGCGGTCCATCCCAGCCAGCGTGGGTACCCGGCGGCCCCCTTCATCCCCATCGTGGACGACCCGCCCAGCGAGCTCCTGTCCACCGGGCCCGTGGTGGGTCTGTTGCACCGCAACGAGGTGTGGCACGCCTGGCTCTTCAGGGCCACGGATTTCTGCTGGCAGGCGGTGGACTCCCTGGAGCGGTCCCACCCGTACGAGGTCGAGGCGGCCGTGGCCTTCCTGGACTCCGCTCCCGACCGCCCGCGCGCACAGGCCGCCGCCGACCGCCTGGGCCGTCTGGTGCGCGATCACCGGCTCGTCGCGCTGGAGCCGGACCGCCTCGACGCCTGTCCGGTCGCCCCGGGTTACGCCCCGGGCGAGCATCACTTCCCGTACGACTTCGCGCGGACTCCGCAGTCCCTCGCGCGCGCGTGGTTCACCGACGAGGAGATGGCCCGCTCCCTGGACCATCTCGCCGGCGAGCAGCAGAAGGACGGCGGCTGGCCCGTCCGCTGGCGCCGCTGGGCCCCCGGTACGGCGCTCGAAGCGCGACCCATCGTGACGATCGAGGCGCTTCGCACCCTGAGGGCCTACGGCCGCGCCATCGGCTGACCGGGGGCCGGTCGGGAGCCGCCCACCGCGTTCTCGCCGGTCGCTCGCTCTCCCGGCGTCACCCGCCCATGGCCCGGACTCCCGCGGTGACCGCCACGGCGGCCGCGACCACCAGCAGGAAGGGCGCCCGCAGCACGAGGGCGACGACGGCTGCGGCGAGCCCCGCGGCCCGGGCGTCCAGGACGAGGGTGCGCCCGTCGGCGAAGGTCTGCTGGGCCGTGAGGGCGGCGAGCAGGGCGACGGGGAGCAGGGCCGCGAACCGTCTGACGAGGGGTCGTTCCAAGAGCCCCGCGGGGACGAGCAGCCCGGCGAGTTTGACGGCATAGCAGCCGAGCGCGGTGGCGCCGATCGCGATCCAGGTGTTCACCGTTCCTCCTCCTGTCCCGCGCCGTCCCGGGCGGCCGTCTCCCGGGCCGTCTCCCGGGCGGCCGCGCGTCGGCCCTCGACGTAGAGCACGGCCGGCGCGGCCAGCGAGGCCGCCAGCACGGGAACTCCGGCGGGCAGAACCGGCAGCAGGCCGAGTCCCAGGAGCACCGCGAGTCCGGCGACAGCCCGCTCGACGGCGGTCTTCAGCATGGGCGCGAGCAGCGCCAGGAACACGGCGGGCCCGGCCACGTCGAGGCCCCACGCATCGGTGTCCCCGATGGCCTCGGCGCCCAGGGCGCCGAGCAGCGTGGTGAGGTTCCACAAGAGGTACAGGCTCAGTCCGGTGACGGCGAAGCCGATCCGGGCGGCGCGCCGCCCCGGCTGGGCCAGCGACACGGCCGTCGTCTCGTCGATCACCCAGTGGGCGGCGAAGGGACGCACCGCGCGCGGGAGGGCCAGCGACTGCGACAGACGCAGCCCGTAGAACGCGTTGCGCACGCCCAGGAAGAAGGCGCCCGCGGCCGCCGTCAGCGGATTGCCGCCGGCGGCCAGCGCCCCGACCAGCGCGAACTGGGACGCGCCGGTGAACACCAGGAGGCTGAGCGCGCAGGTCTGCGCCACCGTGAGTCCGCTGCCCGCAGAGGTCGCGCCGAAGGCGAACCCGGAGAGTCCTACGGCGACCCCGACCGCCAGGGCGTCCCGTACGACGGTGCCGTCCGGTTTCTCCCCACCGTCGGTTCGGATGTCCTGGTGAGCTGTCTGTTCCGCCACGACCACGAGGGTAGGGGAGCCGGCTCGGGCGGGTCTTGTACGTTCTTGCGCTCGCGCTGGTAGGCCCCTGGCGGGACTCCGACGATCCGGGCGAAGTGGCGGTTGAGGTGGGGCTGGTCGGTGAAGCCCACGGCGACGGCCGCCTCGGCGGGCGTCGTTCCCGCGTCCAGCAGCCGCCGGGCCCGCCGCACGCGGGCATCGGTCAGCCAGGCGTGGGGCGGCAGTCCGTAGGTGTCCCGGAAGGCCCGCAGCAGGGCGAAGGAGCCGGTGCCCAGGTCTGCGGCCAGTTGCTCCAGCGTCGGCGGATCGACGAGCCGCTCCTCCAGGGCGGCACGCGCGCGTGCGGCGATCCTGGCCCCCGCCGACCGGATCTCGCGCTGCGGCAGCGGGCCGCCGTTGCGGCGCAGCAACCGGGTCACCGCCACCCGCAGCAGGGTGTCGGCGGCCAGCGCGTTCCCCTCGTCGGCGGCGCGCAGCACCTGGTGGACGAGCGTGACGGCGTAGGGATCGTCGAGCACGGGGCTGACGAAGCCGGGGGCGCCGCGGAGGGTCGTCGTCTCGGCCGCGATCTCGGCCACGACGTCGGGCGACGGGTACACGGCGCCGTACCGCCAGCCCTCGGGAACGCCGGCCCGTCCGGTGTGCGGGGTGTCCGGGTTGACCAGGGCGAGCGCTCCCGCCCCCGCGTACTGGTCGGCTCCGCGGTGCGCGAAGACCTCGACCCCCTCGGCGATGGCGGCGATCACGAAGTGCTCGTGGGTGTGCCGTGCGAAGGTCTTGCGGACGTACCGGGCGCGCAGCAGGTCGACGCCGGGCAGCTCCGCGTACCGCCAGTGCCGTGCCAGCTCACCCGAACCCGCCATACCCCCATTCTCCGCGACGGCCGGATATCCCCGCTCGTCCCTCCTGTCTCCTCCGCCGCCCCCGGCTCACCGCACCCCGCCGCGCCGCCGGTGAAGCCGCAGCTCAGCGCCATTGTCAGTGGCCGGGTGCAGGATGGACGCATGGTCAGCTCCGCACACCGAGCCCTCGACGGCTTCTCCCCCGCGACCCGCAACTGGTTCACGGGGGCGTTCTCCGCGCCCACCGCGGCCCAGGCGGGCGCGTGGCAGGCCATCGGCGAGGGCTCGGACGTGCTGGTGGTGGCCCCGACCGGCTCCGGCAAGACCCTGGCCGCGTTCCTCGCCGCGCTGGACCAGCTCGCTTCGACGCCGCCGCCCGCCGATCCGAAGAAGCGCTGCCGAGTGCTCTACGTCTCCCCCCTCAAGGCCCTGGCGGTCGACGTGGAGCGCAACCTGCGCAGCCCTCTGACGGGCATCCGCCAGGAGTCCGTGCGTCTGGGCCTGCCCGAGCCCGAGATCAAGGTGGGCATCCGCTCCGGCGACACCCCGCCCGCCGAGCGCCGAGCGCTGTCCACCCGCCCGCCGGACATCCTGATCACGACCCCGGAGTCCCTGTTCCTGATGCTGACGTCGGCCGCCCGCGACGCGCTGACGGGCATCGACACGGTGATCCTGGACGAAGTGCACGCGGTCGCGGGCACCAAGCGCGGCGCCCACCTCGCGCTGTCCCTGGAGCGGCTGGACGAGCTGCTGCCGAGGCCGGCCCGCCGCATCGGCCTGTCGGCCACGGTCCGTCCGGTCGACGAAGTGGCGCGCTATCTGTCCCCGCACCGCAAGGTGGAGATCGTCCAGCCGAAGTCGGGCAAGAAGTTCGACCTCTCGGTCGTCGTCCCCGTGGAGGACCTGGCCGAGCTGGGCGGTTCCCCCGTCGCCGACGGCTCCGAGGGCGCGGAGCGCCCGTCGATCTGGCCGCACGTCGAGGAGCGGATCACCGATCTCGTCCAGGCCCATCGCTCCACGATCGTGTTCGCCAATTCCCGCCGGCTCGCCGAGCGTCTGTGCAACCGGCTCAACGAGATCGCCTACGAGCGGGCCACGGGCGAGTCCCTGGACGAGCACCACTCCCCCGCTCAGCTCATGGGCGGCTCGGGCGCGGCCCAGGGCGCCCCGTCCGTCATCGCGCGCGCCCACCACGGCTCCGTCTCGAAGGAGCAGCGCGCGCTCGTGGAGGAGGACCTGAAGGCCGGGCGGCTGCCCGCCGTGGTCGCGACCTCCAGCCTCGAACTCGGCATCGACATGGGCGCGGTGGACCTCGTCGTGCAGGTGGAGTCGCCGCCTTCGGTGGCTTCCGGCCTGCAGCGCGTCGGGCGTGCGGGGCACCAGGTGGGCGCGGTGTCCACGGGCGTGGTCTTCCCGAAGTACCGCGGCGACCTCGTGCAGGCGGCCGTGGTCACCGAGCGGATGCGCACGGGTTCCATCGAGTCCCTGCGGGTCCCGGCCAACCCGCTGGACGTCCTGGCGCAGCAACTCGTCGCGATGACGGCCCTCGACACGTGGCAGGTGGACGACCTGCTGGCGACGGTCCGCCGCGCGGCGCCCTTCGCGTCGCTCCCGGAGTCCGCGTTCACGGCCGTCCTGGACATGCTGGCCGGCCGCTACCCGTCCGACGCGTTCGCCGAGCTGCGCCCGCGCGTGGTGTGGGACCGGGTCGCCGGCACGGTCACCGGTCGCCCCGGCGCCCAGCGTCTGGCCGTCACCTCCGGGGGGACGATCCCGGACCGGGGCCTGTTCGGCGTCTTCCTGGCGGGCTCCGACCCCAAGAAGGGCGGCGGCCGGGTCGGCGAGCTCGACGAGGAGATGGTCTACGAGTCCCGCGTGGGGGACGTCTTCACGCTCGGCACCAGCTCGTGGCGGATCGAGGACATCACGCGCGACCGGGTCCTGGTCTCCCCCGCGCCCGGCGTTCCGGGCCGGCTGCCCTTCTGGAAGGGCGACCAGCTGGGGCGGCCGCTGGAGCTGGGCCGCGCGGTGGGGGCGTTCCTGCGCGAGGTGGGCTCCCTGCCCAAGGACGACGCCCGGCTCCGACTGCTCACCGCGGGCCTGGACGCGTGGGCGGCCGACAACGTGCTGTCCTACCTGGAGGAGCAGCGTCAGGCCTGCGGGCACGTCCCGGACGACCGCACGATCGTCGTGGAGCGTTTCCGGGACGAACTGGGCGACTGGCGGGTCGTCGTCCACTCCCCGTTCGGCGCCCAGGTCCACGCCCCGTGGGCCCTCGCCCTGGGCGCCAAGCTCTCCGAGCGGTACGGCATGGACGCCCAGGTCATGCACGCCGACGACGGCATCGTGCTGCGGCTGCCCGACGCCGACCTCATGAGTCTGGACCTCCTGGACCAGGAGCCCCTGAGGGCGGGCGCCGAGTACGACGCCGAGCAGGCGCCGGTCGGCGCGGGGGACGTCGTCTTCGACAAGGGCGAGGTGAACCAGATCGTCACCGACCAGGTCGGCGGCTCGGCATTGTTCGCCGCCCGCTTCCGCGAGTGCGCCGCCCGTGCGCTGCTGCTGCCGCGCCGCACCCCCGGCCGGCGCACCCCATTGTGGCAGCAGCGCCAGCGCGCCGCTCAACTGCTCCAGGTGGCCAGTGAGTTCGGCTCGTTCCCGATCGTCCTGGAAGCGGTCCGCGAGTGCCTTCAGGACGTCTTCGACGTGCCCGGGCTCGTGGAGCTGATGGGCGATCTGGAGTCGCGCAAGGTGCGCCTGGTCGAGGTCACCACACAGGAGCCCTCCCCCTTCGCCCGCTCTCTCCTGTTCGGCTATGTCGCCCAGTTCCTCTACGAGGGGGACTCACCGCTCGCCGAGCGGCGGGCCGCCGCCCTGTCCCTGGACTCGCGGCTGCTGGCCGAGCTGCTCGGCCAGGCCGAACTGCGCGAGCTGCTCGACGCCGACGTCCTCGCCGAGCTGGAACGAGAGCTCCAGTGGCTCACCGAGGACCGCCGGGTGAAGGACGCCGAGGGCGTCGCCGACCTCCTGCGCCTCCTCGGCCCGCTCACCGAAGCCGAGTTGGCCGAGCGCGGCGCCGAACCGCACTGGGCGCAGGACCTGGCAGCCGCGCGGCGCGCCATCCGGGTCCGCATCGCCGGCGCCGAGCACTGGGCCGCGATCGAGGACGCGGGCCGCCTGCGCGACGCGCTGGGCACGGCTCTGCCGGTCGGCGTGCCGGAAGCGTTCACCGAGCCGGTCAAGGACCCCCTCGGCGACCTCCTCGCCCGTCATGCCCGCACCCACGGGCCCTTCACGTCCACCGCCGCGGCCGCCCGCTTCGGTCTCGGCGTGGCGGTCACCGAGGGCGCCCTGCAACGGCTCGCCGCGGGCGGCCGCGTCGTCCAGGGCGAGTTCCATCCGGCGGGCATCGGCCAGGAGTGGTGTGACGCGACGGTCCTGCGCCGGCTGCGCCGCCGCTCCCTGGCCGCCCTGCGGCACGAGCTGGAGCCGGTCCCGCCGCCCGCGCTCGCCCAGTTCCTGCCCCAGTGGCAGCACATCGGCAAGGGCCATTCCCTGCGCGGCGTCGACGGTCTGGTGCGCGCGATCGAACAGTTGCAAGGCGCGTCGGTGCCCGCCTCGGCCCTGGAGAAGCTCGTCCTGCCGTCCCGGGTGAGGGACTACGCCCCGGCGATGCTCGACGAACTGACCGCGGCCGGCGAGGTGGTCTGGTCCGGAGCCGGCTCCCTCCCCGGCAAGGACGGCTGGGTGTCGCTGTACGTGGCGGACGCCGCGCCCCTGCTGCTCCCCCCGCCGCACCCCCTGGAGCTGACGGCGCTGCACCAGTCCGTCCTGGACGCGCTGTCCGGCGGCTACGGACTGTTCTTCCGTCAGATCGCCGACCGGGTGCGCGCCACCACCCACCCCGACGCCACCGACCCCCAACTCGCCGACACCGTCTGGGACCTGGCCTGGTCCGGTCGGCTCACCAACGACACGCTCGCCCCCATGCGCTCCCTGCTGGGCTCCGGCCGCACGGCCGGCTCCACGGCTCACCGCGCCAAACGCACCGTCCCACGCGGCCGCTACGGCTCCCTGACGGCCGCCGCCCGGCCGGTCTCCCGCAGCGGCCCTCCGACGGTCGCGGGCCGTTGGTCGCTGCTGCCGAGCCTTGAGACCGACCCCACAGTGCGGGCCCACGCGCTGGCCCGCACCCTCCTCGACCGGCACGGCGTGGTCACCCGGGGGGCGGTCGCCGCCGAGGGCGTCGAGGGCGGCTTCTCGGCGACGTACCGGATCCTCTCGGTCTTCGAGGAGAGCGGTCAGGCGCGCCGCGGGTACGTCGTCGAGGGCCTCGGCGCCGCGCAGTTCGCCATGGACGGCGCCGTGGACCGTCTGCGCGCGGTGGCCAACGCCCGGGACCGCGGCGAGCCCCTGCCCGCCCCGAGCCGGCCCGCGGACGACCCGGAGGAGTTCGTCTTCCCCGACGGCTCCCCGTCCGACGACGTCTGGGACATCCCCGACCCCGACAACCCCTTCGTCCGGCCCGCCGGCACCAGGGGAGCCTCCGCCGCACGCGACGAGTACGTCTCCCCCCGGGACTTCGACTCCCCGGGCGCGGGCGGTCCGAGAGGCGGCAGCGGCTTCTCCGGCAGCGGCCCGCCCGGACGTTTCCCGCACGGCCCCGCCCAGAGCCGCAACCGCGACGGCAGCAACGCCTCACGGGCCGTCGTCCTCGCGGCCGCCGACCCGGCGAACGCCTACGGCGCGGCCCTGGGCTGGCCCGAGCCGCCCACCGGCGCCGGGCACAAGCCGGGCCGCAAGGCCGGCTCTCTGGTGGTGCTCGTCGACGGGGAGCTGACCCTCTACATGGAGCGCGGCGGCAAGACCCTGCTGGCCTGGCCCTCCACCCCGGACGCCCAGGACACGCCCGCCGACGATCCGCGCCTGCACGCCGCCGCCGAGGCTCTCGCCGAGGCCGCGCGCGCGGGCTCCCTCGGCACGGTCACGGTCGAACGCGTCAACGGCGCCTCCGCCCTCACCTCCCCCATCGGCGCCCTCCTGGAAGGAGCGGGCTTCATCGCGACCCCCCGGGGCCTGCGCCTGCGCGCATGACGGCAGGCGGTCGCGAGGCGCGAGGGCCGGTCGCCACGAGGGCCGGCGGCCGGGCACGCCGGCACGGGACGGCAGAGTGGGGGCCGGCCCGCTGAGGCTCTGATCGCCCCCCCCTGGGCGCCCTCCGGCGCGCCCCCGACGCCGTGCCCACCGCGGATCCCGGTCGCCACCGGTATCACGGCTCCCCTGAACCCGATTCAGGCCGCCGGGGCTCAGCGCGCGACGACGTCCGGCTGCCCTGGCTCGCGGCGCCTGAACGGTGCAGACCAGCAGCTCGGGCCGCCCGCCGCCCCACCTCACCGACCGCAAGACCTCCGCACTCACCCCGCCCGCCGGTGTGACACCCGCCGCACCCCAGTCGCCCCTGCGCACCGCCCCCACCCGTCCCCAGGCGCCTCCCCCGACCACCGAGCACGCACCCGCGCCGCCCGCCCAGGCCGACCGGCCCCACCGACGGCGTCGGCCCACCTGCCTCGGAGCCTCCCGCACAACCCACCGCAGACACCACCGAATCCACCCCGGCACGCACCCCGGCGCCTGTCAACGCTTCCCCGCACCCTCCGTCTCCCTCGTGTCACCCTTGACCCATGCCCGAAGGTGACACGATCTGGCAGGCCGCGAGGCGCTTGCACGACGCCCTCGCGGGAAAGCTGCTGACCCGCTCCGATCTGCGCGTGCCCAAGTACGCGACAGCCGATCTCACCGGTCGCACCGTCCTGGACGTCATCGCGCGCGGCAAACACCTCCTCACGCGCCTCGAGGGCGGTCTGACGCTCCACTCGCACCTGCGGATGGACGGCGCCTGGAAGGTCTACACGAACGACCAGCGCTGGACGGGCGGTCCGGAGCACCAGATCCGGGCGATCCTCGGAGCCCACGACCGCACCGCCGTGGGCTACCGCCTCCCCGTCCTCGAACTGCTGCGCACCGCCGACGAGCAACAGGTCGTCGGCCACCTCGGCCCCGATCTGCTGGGCGCCGACTGGAATGCCGAGCGAGCCCTCGCCCGCCTCGCCGCGGACCCGGACCGGCCCCTCGGCGAGGCCCTCCTCGACCAGCGCAATCTGGCCGGCATCGGCAACGTCTACAAGAGCGAGCTCTGCTTCCTCTTGGGCGTCACCCCGTGGCTCCCGGTCGGCTCGCTCCCCGCCGACCGCACCGCGAAGCTGCCCGTGCTCGCCAAGAAACTGCTGGAGGCCAACCGCGACCGCCCGGTCCGCAACACCACGGGCCGCCGAGGCCCGGACCTGTTCGTCTACGGCCGCGCACCCCGCCCCTGCCTGCGCTGCGGGACACGGATCCGGGTGGCCGACCAGGGCGACGGTTCCCGCGAGCGCCCGACCTACTGGTGTCCCGCCTGCCAGACGGGCCCCGCCCCCACGCCGGGTTCCCCACCGACCCTCCGCTTCCGTTCCCGCATGCTCCCGTGACGGCCCCAATTCGTACCCGGCCAGGACGTCCCAATAATTGACGGGCCGTCAGAAGTCCTCGTACCGTCACTTCATGGCCGTGAAGGCGTACGACCTCACCGGACGCACCGCATTCGTCACCGGCGCCGCGAGCGGGATCGGCCGCGCCTGCGCCGTGCTGCTCGCCCAGGCGGGCGCCACCGTGCACGGCGCGGACCGCGACGCACCGGGCCTGCACGAGACGGCGGCCCTGATCAAGGACCAGGGCGGAACCGTCCGCGTCCATCACCTCGATGTGACCGACCGCGTCCAGGTCCGTGAGGCGGTGGAAGCCTGCGAGCGGCTGGACGTCGTGGCCGCGGTCGCCGGGATCATGCACAGCAGCCCGGTCCTGGAGACCTCGGACGAGGATCTGGACCGGGTCCTGGCCGTCAACTTCAAGGGCGTGCTGTACGCCTGCCAGGAGGCGGCCCGCCTGATGCTGACGCGGGGCGCCGGCGGCAGCATCGTCACCATGGCCTCGGGCGCCGTGGACACCGGCGGCCCCGGTCTGCTCTGTTACGGCGTCGCCAAGGCGGCCGTGGTCCAGTTGACGAAGACGCTGGCGACGGAGGTCGGCCGGCACGGGATCCGGGTCAACGCGGTCGCACCGGGCTGGATCCGCACCCCGATGACCGATCGCCACGACGCGGACGCACAGGCGCTCACCGAGGCGCTCATGGCGCGCAGGTCGCCGCTCGGCCGGGTCGGCGAACCGGAGGACGTCGCCCAAGCGGTCCTCCACCTGGCCTCGGACGCGTCGGCGTTCACCACAGGCCAGATCCTCCGCCCGAACGGCGGCGTGGCCATGCCCTGGTGACCGCCCCCGCACCGCCCGCTCGCCCCGCACGCCCGCTCGCCCCGCACTCCGTCCCCGCAGCCGCCCCACGCCCCTCACTCCACCCCCAGGCCCCCAGGCACCCAGGCCCCCACACCAGGCTTCCCGGTCTATGCGCCCCCAGCACCGCCGCGGCCCCCGCACCCGCCCCCGAGTTCACCGTCCCCAAGCCCACCACCGCACCCGCACTATCCCTACCCCTACCCCTCCCCATGCCCCTGCCGCTCCAGCCCCCGCCAAGCGGCCCTCCACCGGCCGTCCACCACGGCTCCCGGCGCCCGCGCCTTGGCCACACAGTGCACCGGCAGCAGGCTCAGTCCCCAGCCCCCCGCGGCCACCGTCCCCTCCAGCACCCCGGCCTCGGGCGTGACGGCGAGCCTCAGCACGGCCCACCACCACAGCGCGCCCAGCCCGAGGCTGAGCACCGAGCCCACTCCGGAAACGGTCCCGCGTCCCGCTATTCGCCCTGCCATGGCCTTCGCCTCCAGCCGAGCCTCGCGCGGATCATGCGGTGTCCGTCCACGACGCCGAAGAACGGGGCCCTCACCCGCGGCGAGGACGGCGTCGGACGCCCGCGCCCGCGTGCCGGGGAACGCACCGGCCCCGGCGACTCACGCGTTCTCCGCCTGGAACATCCAGTGGTGCTTCTCCAGCTCCGCGGTGATGCCGATGAAGATGTCCTGGCTCACGGGATCCGCGTCACCCGTCGCCGCCACCCGTTCCCGCATACGGGTGATGACCGCGCCCAGAGCGGCGACCAGGGCGCCGACGGCGTCGGAGTCCTTGACCCAGCCCGACGGCACCGCGCCGATCCCGCTGCCCGCGGCCACCGTCGACGCCCGCCCGTCCGGCGAGACGCCGAGCGCCGAGGCGCGTTCCGCCACGGTGTCGGAGTGGGTGCGGGCGACGTCCACGACCTCGTCGAGCTGCAGGTGCACGGACCGGAAGCGGGGCCCGACAACGTTCCAGTGGACCTGCTTGGCGACGAGCGACAGGTCCACGAGGTCCACCAGCGCGCCCTGCAGCGCCTCGGAGACGGTCCGCAGGTCGGTGTCGGACAGCGGGCTCTTCACGACGTACATCCGTGCCTCCGGTGTCTTGGCTCGCGCAGTGCCCCTCCACGATCGCCTCGGCGACCGGCGCCGGCAAACGGACCTCGGAGGCCGCCCGGACGGGCCCGGGGAGCCTCAGACAGCGCCCGGGACGCGAAAAACCCCGACCGCACCTTCTCCGGGTCGATCCGGGAGAAGCCCCGGCCGGGGCCTCACACTGCCTGTGCACGTACCTGCGAACGAACCTGCCCGGGCCTCAGGGACCCAGGCGGGCGGGTCTCACGCGGCGACCACGTCGACCGCCTCGGCGGGCGCCTTGAT
>NZ_JBHVYK010000063.1:0-17413 GCF_042880855.1 Streptomyces sp. NPDC058291 | reverse complement strand
AGGCGGGCGGGTCTCACGCGGCGACCACGTCGACCGCCTCGGCGGGCGCCTTGATGGTCACCCGTTCCGGTGGCACACCGGTCACCGACACGGAACCCAGCATCGGGCGAACCGACGCGGGCACAGGCTGGCTGGGGGTGGCCGCTGCAGACTGGGCCAGCTCGGCGAGGGCGAGCTCGTCGCTCACTTCCCGCATGAGCTCGGACATCCGTACGTCCAGCGCGTCGCAGATGGCGGAGAGCAGCTCGGAGGAAGCCTCCTTCTGCCCCCGCTCCACCTCGGAGAGATAGCCGAGTGAGACTCGGGCGGACGAGGAGACTTCGCGCAGAGTACGGCCCTGGCGCTGGCGCTGCCGACGCAGCACGTCACCCAGTAGGCGACGGAGCAGAATCATCGGTGGCTCCCTCCTCGGACCGCGTAGCCGCATCCTTCACGCCCCACCGTACCGCCTCGCGCTGCGGCCGTGCGGGGAGCGATGTCGTGTTCACTCAGGGCTGCAAACATCAAAACCCCCCGTTCTGTTCCGTATCCTGTGCCCGCTCGTTCCCGGTCTGTTCGCCCGCAAGCTCGGTCAGGAGCAGTGCGAGTACGCTCCGTACACTCTCTCTACGAATTTCCGCCCGGTCGCCGTTCAACCGCAGGGCCTCCACTTTTCCGCCGCCGGCAGAACCGGAATCCGGACCGGACGGCCCGTGTACCGCCACGAAGACCGTCCCCACGGGCTGCCCGTCCTGCGGGTCCGGGCCGGCGACGCCGGTCGTCGCGACGGCCCAGTCGGCCCCGAGCGCCTCACGGGCTCCGGCCGCCATCTGGGCCGCGACCTGCGCGTCCACCGCTCCACGAGCCTCCAGCAGGGCGGCGTCGACACCGAGCAGCCGATGCTTGACGTCGGTGGCGTACGCCGTCACCGAGCCGCGGAAGACCTTGGACGCCCCGGGGACCGAGGTGATCTCCGCGGCGACCAGGCCACCGGTCAGCGACTCGGCGACAGCGAGCGTCTCGTGTCTCACGGTGAGTAGTCGCACCACGTCGGCGGCCGTGGGGTTCACGCTCGGGTCTCCTCCGCCGCGGCCCTGCGGTCCGCGATTCCCTGCCTGCGCAGCACGATGGCCTGTCTCACATAGTCGAGCCCGGTCGCCACGGTCAGGACGACCGCCGCGGCCATCACCCAGAACCTCAGGGTGGCCAGCCAGCCGGTCAGCGCCAGGACGTACATCCCGACGGCGATGCCCTGGACGAGCGTCTTCAGCTTGCCGCCCCGACTCGCCGGGATGACGCCGTACCGGATGACGACGAAACGCAGCAGGGTGATCCCGAGTTCCCGGCCGAGGATCACGATCGTCACCCACCACGGCAGGTCGCCGAGCCAGGAGAGGCAGATCAGCGCCGCTCCCATGATCGCCTTGTCGGCGATGGGGTCGGCGATCTTCCCGAAGTCGGTGACGAGGTCGTAGGTCCGCGCCAGGTGCCCGTCGAACAGGTCCGTGATCATGGCGATGGCGAAGGCGGCCCAGGCGAACGAGCGCCACGCCGGGTCGTAGCCGCCGTGGGCGAGCATCAGGGCGACGAACCCGGGCACCAGGATCAGCCGGAGCATCGTCAGGAAGTTGGCGATGTTCCACACGCTCGCCTGGTTGACGGCGGCGGCCGCGATCTTCGCCGCCCGCGGCGGCCTGGCTGCCCCCTGCGCACCGGCGGTCTCGGCGACGACGGCCGTGCCCGCGGGCTCCGCCGCGGTCGCCTCCGCCCGCGTGGCCTGGGCGGCCTGGGCCGCCGACGGCTGCGAAGCCGGGGCCTGCGCGGCCGAGGCCTGTGGGGAGCCGCCCGCGGCGGACGCCGGAACACCCGTCATCTGGCCGCCTCCTCGCTACACCCGAACGAGCCCGGCAGGGGCTCGGCCACCAGGTCGACGCCTTCCGTGCCGACCACCTTCGCCTCGACCATACGACCGACGCTCAGACCTTCGCCCGATGTGAGCAGCACCTGGCCGTCCGTCTCCGGCGCCTGGTGCGCGCCGCGGCCGTACACGCCCTCGTCGTCGACCGACTCCACGAGCATGTGCACGGTCTCGCCCACGCGTTCCTCGGCCCGCTGCGAGACGAGCTCCTCGGCGAGCCGGGAGACCCGGGCGAGCCGCTCGGCCACCACGTCCGTGTCGAGCTTGCCGTCGTACGTCGCGGCCTCGGTGCCCTCCTCGTCGGAGTAGCCGAAGACGCCGATGGCGTCCAGCCGCGCGCCGTTCAGGAAGCGCTCGAGCTCGGCCAGGTCGGCCTCGGACTCGCCGGGGAAGCCCACGATGAAGTTGGAGCGCACGCCCGCCTGGGGCGCCTTGCTCCGGATGGTGTCGAGCAGTTCCAGGAAGCGGTCGGTGTCGCCGAAGCGGCGCATCGCGCGCAGCACGCCGGGTGCGGAGTGCTGGAAGGACAGGTCGAAGTAGGGCGCGATCTTCGGCGTCGAGGCGAGGACGTCGATGAGGCCGGGCCGCATCTCGGCCGGCTGGAGGTAGCTGACGCGCACCCGCTCCAGCCCGTCGACCTCGGCGAGCTCGGGCAGCAGCGACTCCAGCAGACGGATGTCGCCGAGGTCCTTGCCGTAGGAGGTGTTGTTCTCGGAGACCAGCATGATCTCCTTCACGCCCTGCTCGGCGAGCCAGCGCGTCTCGTTCAGCACATCGCTGGGGCGGCGCGAGATGAAAGAGCCGCGGAAGGACGGGATGGCGCAGAAGGAGCAGCGCCGGTCGCAGCCGGAGGCGAGCTTGACGGAGGCCACCGGGGCGCCGTCCAGCCGTCGGCGCAGGGGCGCGCGGGGGCCGGACTGCGGGGCGAGGCCCTCGGGCAGGTCCGTGGGCGCGCCGTGCCCGGGCAGGGCGACGTCGGCCGCCGACTGGCGCTCGGCCGGGCTGATGGGCAGCAGCTTGCGCCGGTCGCGCGGGGTGTGGGAGGCGTGGATGCCGCCGTTCAGGATGGTCTGGAGGCGGTCGGAGATGTCGGCGTAGTCGTCGAAGCCGAGCACGCCGTCGGCCTCGGGCAGGGCGTCGGCGAGTTCCTTGCCGTACCGCTCGGCCATGCAGCCCACGGCCACGACGGCCTGGGTTCTGGCGTGGCCCTTGAGGTCGTTGGCCTCCAGCAGGGCGTCGACGGAGTCCTTCTTGGCGGCGTCGACGAAGCCACAGGTGTTGACGACGGCGACGTCCGCTTCCTCGGCGTCCTCCACGAGCTGCCAGCCGTCCGCCTCCAAACGGCCTGCGAGCTCCTCCGAGTCCACCTCGTTACGGGCGCAGCCAAGGGTGACGAGTGCGACGGTACGGCGTTCAGGCATGGGCTCAAGACTACTTCGTCTCACCGACAGCCCACGTCGACGGGGTTGACGATCTTCGTCCGCCCCGTCGGGCGCGGGTGCGCCGGGCTCATCCCGCCTGCGGGTCGCCCTTCGTGTACGTCAGCCGCTCCACCGCTCCGGGCCGGAAGTCGTCGTTGATCTTCTTGCCGTTGACGAACAGGTCGATCGCGCCGGCGTCGCCGAGCACGAGGTTGATCTTCTCGCTGTCCTGGAAGGTCTGGGAGTCGCCCTGCTTGAGCAGTCCGTCGAAGATCAGCCGGCCGTTGTGGTCCTTGGCGGCGACCCAGCTGCGGCCGTCCGCGGCGCTGACCTGGACGGTCACCTTGTCCTGGGGGGCCGCGGCGATGGCGCTGTCGGACGGCTCCGGCTTCTGGCCGACGGGCTTGTCGGACTTCGGCGTGGGGGAGGCGGTCTTCGCGGTCGTGGGGGTGGCGCCCTCGGCGACCTGCTCCTCCGCTCCGCCGTCGTCGCCGCCCTTGAAGGCGGTGAAGCCGACGAAGCCGACGACGGCGACGATCGCGGCGACCATGGCGGCGGTCCAGTTCGGCCCGCGCCGCTCGGGGCGGATGCGTTCCGCCTCGAACAGGGGCGCGGCAGGAGTCGGCGCGGGACGGCCGCCGTGGGTGGCGTCGTAGCGCTCGATCAGCGGGGCTGCGTCGAGACGCACGGCCCTGGCCAGCGTCCGGATGTGCCCGCGCGCGTAGACGTCCCCGCCGCAGGGGGCGAAGTCGTCCGCCTCGATGGCGTGGACGATGGCGATACGGACCCGGGTGGCGGTGCTGACGTCGTCGACCGTCAGCCCTGCCTCGATGCGCGCCTGCCGCAGGGCGCGGCCGATGGAGACGGGGGCTTCCTCGGACGGGTCTTCGAACGGACGCTCGTCTTCAGGGGAGTTGCCGAGGGACACGGGGGCGCCTTTCGAGCGTGTAGCCACCTGTGCTGGGGGTTCAGTCTAGGGGGGGTGCCGAAGGGAGGGGCAAGCGGGCGGTACGACTTTGTACGCCATCGGTATGGCCGGTCACACCGATGACGGGCCGGTTGCGGCCCCGACGGGGAGCCGCACCTGTCCTCTCGCTCAACTGGACGTACGCCGAAGGGAAACGGTTGCCCACTGCTCTCTAACGGGTGAGTCACGGCCGGCGCCCTCTCCCCTCGACCGACGTCTACCCCTCAGACTGCCCCCGGATCACGGCGAGAACGCCGTCCAACTCGTCCGGTTTCACGAGAACGTCACGCGCCTTGGAGCCCTCGCTGGGGCCGACGATGTTCCGCGACTCCATGAGGTCCATCAGCCGGCCGGCCTTGGCGAAGCCCACGCGCAGCTTGCGCTGGAGCATGGACGTCGACCCGAACTGGGTGGAGACGACCAGCTCGGCCGCCTGGCACAGCAGGTCGAGGTCGTCGCCGATGTCCTCGTCGATCTCCTTCTTCTGCTTGGCGCCGACGGTGACGTCGTCGCGGAAGACGGGCGCCATCTGGTCCTTGCAGTGCTGGACGACCGCCGCGACCTCGGCCTCGGTCACGAAGGCGCCCTGCATACGGGTGGGCTTGTTGGCGCCCATCGGCAGGAACAGCCCGTCGCCCTTGCCGATCAGCTTCTCGGCGCCCGGCTGGTCGAGGATGACGCGCGAGTCGGCGAGCGAGGAGGTGGCGAAGGCGAGCCGCGAGGGCACGTTCGCCTTGATCAGACCGGTGACGACGTCGACCGAGGGCCGCTGGGTGGCGAGCACCAGGTGGATGCCGGCCGCGCGCGCGAGCTGCGTGATGCGCACGATGGAGTCCTCCACGTCCCGCGGCGCGACCATCATCAGGTCGGCGAGCTCGTCGACGATCACCAGTAGGTACGGATACGGCTGGAGCTCGCGCTCGCTGCCCTCGGGCGGCTTGACGGTGCCCTCGCGCACCGCGCGGTTGAAGTCGTCGATGTGCCGGTAGCCGTAGGCGGCGAGGTCGTCGTAGCGCAGGTCCATCTCGCGGACGACCCACTGGAGCGCCTCGGCGGCCCGCTTGGGGTTGGTGATGATCGGCGTGATCAGGTGCGGGATGCCCTCGTAGGCGGTCAGCTCGACGCGTTTGGGGTCGACGAGGATCATCCGGACGTCCTCGGGCGTCGCCCGGATCATGACCGAGGTGATCAGGCAGTTGATGCAGGACGACTTGCCCGATCCGGTGGCGCCGGCGACCAGTATGTGCGGCATCTTCGCCAGCGAGTGCATGACGTAGCCGCCCTCGACGTCCTTGCCGAAGGCGACCAGCATCGGGTCGTCGTCCTCGGCGGACTCGGCCAGCCGCAGCACGTCGCCGAGGTTGACCATCTCCCGGTCGGTGTTGGGGATCTCGATGCCGACCGCGGACTTGCCCGGGATCGGACTGATGATCCGCACGTCGGGGCTGGCCACCGCGTACGCGATGTTCTTCGCCAGCGCGGTGATCCGCTCGACCTTGACGGCCGGTCCGAGCTCGATCTCGTAGCGCGTGACCGTCGGTCCGCGGGTGAAGCCGGTGACGGCGGCGTCCACCTTGAACTCGGTGAAGACGTTCGTCAGGGAGGCGACGACGGCGTCGTTGGCGGCGCTGCGCGCCTTGCCGGGGCCGCCGCGCTCCAGGAGGTCGAGCGAGGGCAGCGCGTAGGTGATGTCGCCGGACAGCTGGAGCTGCTCGGCGCGTGCCGGCATCTCGCGCGGCGTCTCGGGGGCCGCCTTGGTCAGATCCGGTACCGCCCCCCCGGTCTTGAGCTTCTCCTGCCGGGGGCGGGGGGCCGGCGCCGGGACGGGCGTCGGCACGGGGGTCGGCGTGGTCGGCTCCCCTTCGCCCGCGCTCACGCCCTGGGTGAGGTCGGCGACGATCCGCGAGGGCGGCATGCCGTGCAGGACGGCGCCGTCGAGGTCGGCCGCCGCGGCCGCGGCGATGTCCACCGCGTCCATCTGCCGGTCCATGGCCGGCTGGGGCACGGCGGAGCGCCGGGGGCGGCCGCGTCGCCGGGGCAGCGCCTCCTGCTCGGCGCTGTCGGGGTCGTACGGGCCGGAGGCGCCACGCCGTCGAGGGCGCGCGGGCAGCGCCTCGCGCCACTGCTCGTCGTAGCGGGCGTCGTCGCTGTACTCGTCGTACTCGTCGTACTCGTCCTCGGCCGGGTCGCGCAGCACGCCGAGGCGCACCCCGAGCTGCCGCAGTCGCTGCGGGACGGCGTTGACCGGGGTGGCCGTGACGACCAGCAGCCCGAAGATCGTCAGCAGCACCAGCATCGGCACGGCGAGGACCTCGCCCATCGTGTACGTGAGCGGGGTGGCCGCACCCCAGCCGATGAGGCCGCCGGCGTCCCTTATGGCCTGCATGCCGGCGCTGCGGGCGGGCGCGCCGCAGGCGATGTGGACCTGTCCGAGCACGCCGATGACGAGCGCCGACAGCCCGATCACGATGCGGCCGTTGGCCTCGGGCTTCTCGGGGTGACGGATGAAGCGCACGGCGACGACCGCGAACAGGATCGGCACGAGCAGGTCGAGCCGGCCGAAGGCGCCGGTCACGAGGATCTCGACGAGGTCGCCCACGGGACCGCGCAGGTCGGCCCAGGTGCCCGCGGCGACGATCAGCGCGACGCCGAACAACAGCAGCGCGACGCCGTCCTTGCGGTGGGCCGGGTCCAGGTTCTTCGCGCCGTTCCCTATACCGCGGAACACGGCGCCGACGGCGTGCGCGAGACCGAGCCAGATGGCGCGTACGAGCCGGTAGACGCCCCCGGTGGGGCTGGGAGCCGGCGCGGGCGGGGGTCTTCTGGCCGCGGCTTTCCTGGCGGGCGCCTTCTTCGCCGGGATCTTCTTCGCGGCGGCCTTCTTCGCCGGAGCCCTCGCCGGAGCGGCCGCCTTCCTGGCGGGCGGCTTCTTGGCTGCGGAGGGACGTGAGGCCATGGTGTGAGGTTACCGGTGAAGACCACAAGGGACACGTGTGCCCACTGCTTCACCCGTTCGTGTCGCACGCTCCGGGGCGCGGAACTGACGCCCGCCGCGCGGGGAGAGGGAACTGACGCGCCTTCACGCACAACTGCGTGCGTCGTACGCGTCAGTTCCGATCAGTTCGGCGAGGGCACCGAGGCCGGACCTCCGCCGGTGCCCGGTTCCAGGGCGTCCAGCGCCCGGCGCAGACCGGTGAGTTTGCGCTCCAGGTGAGCCGCCGTTGCCACCGCCGCCGCGTCCGCCGACTCGTCGTCCAGTTGCTTGGACAGGGCCTCCGCCTGTTCCTCGACGGCCGCGAGCCGTGCGGAGAGCTCCGCGAGCAGCCCGGCCGGCTCCTTGGCCCCGCCGGCGGCGGCCTTGCCGCCGCCGCCCTCCAACTGCAGCCGCAGCAGCGCCGCCTGCTCGCGCAGCTGGCAGTTCTTCATGTACAGCTCGACGAACACCGAGACCTTCGCGCGCAGCACCCACGGGTCGAACGGCTTGGAGATGTAGTCCACCGCGCCCGCCGCGTACCCGCGGAAGGTGTGGTGCGGCCCGTGGTTGATCGCGGTGAGGAAGATGATCGGGATGTCCCGGGTCCGCTCCCGCCGCTTGATGTGCGCGGCCGTCTCGAAGCCGTCCATCCCCGGCATCTGGACGTCCAGCAGGATGACCGCGAAGTCGTCCGTCAGCAGTGCTTTGAGCGCCTCTTCCCCGGACGATGCCCTCACCAGCGTCTGATCGAGCGCAGAGAGGATCGCCTCCAGCGCCAGCAGATTCTCCGGCCGGTCATCGACCAGGAGGATCTTGGCCTTCTGCACCATGGCCCGCCCTCCTCGCCCCGGCAGTGCACCGGGCGCCGCCCCTGGGGACGACTCCTTTGCGCCGCCCTTCCTTGTGCCGGTCATCGTAGCCGCACCCCGACCGTCGCCACACCCTGTCACCGTGATGTCACTGTGCACGTAGCAGGAACGCAGCAGGAGACCAGAAGGTTCCCCGCATCCCGCCTCGCCACACGGTGACGGCCACCCTGCGTCAGCAACTCCCGGCATCCTCGGAAGGTTCCCGTCACGCCAAGGGTTCCCGCCAGAGGACGCCTCACGCGTCCCTCATCCACTGCTGCATCACCGACAGCAGGTGATCCGGGTCGACCGGCTTCGTCACATAGTCGGAGGCGCCCGACTCGATCGCCTTCTCCCGGTCGCCCTTCATCGCCTTCGCGGTCAGCGCGATGATCGGCAGCCCGGAGAACTGCGGCATCCGCCGGATCGCCGTCGTCGTCGCGTAGCCGTCCATCTCCGGCATCATGATGTCCATCAGGACGACCGCCACGTCGTCGTGCTGCTCCAGGACCTCGATGCCCTCCCGGCCGTTCTCCGCGTACAGCACCGACAGACCGTGCTGTTCCAGGACGCTGGTCAGCGCGAACACGTTGCGGATGTCGTCGTCGACGATGAGCACCTTCTCGCCGCCGAACTTGATGCCCGCGCGTGCCTGCGCCTCCGCCTGCTGGTTGCGGGCCGGCCACTGGTCGGGCCGGCCGACCTGCTCGCCGCCGCTCACCAGCCGCCGCCGTCGCCTGAACAGCGCCGCCGGACCGTTCTGCGCGTCCTGGTACGACCGCACCTCGGCCGGCGTCCGGATCTCCGCCGGGGACAGCTCGGACGACTGCGCCGCCCCGTTCTCCGAGGCCACCAGGTCGCCGGCCTCCAGGGCGGGCACCACCTGCTGGTAGCCCTGCGGCGGCAGCTCGCTCGGGTGCAGCGGCAGGTACAGCGTGAAGGTGGAGCCGCGCCCCGGCTCGCTCTGCGCGTGGATCTCGCCTCCCAGCAGCTGCGCGATCTCCCGCGAGATCGACAGCCCGAGGCCGGTGCCGCCGTACTTGCGGCTGGTGGTGCCGTCCGCCTGCTTGAACGCCTCGAAGATCACCCGCATCTTGCTGGCCGCGATCCCGATGCCGGTGTCGGTCACCGAGAAGGCGATCAGCGGCGCGTCCGCGTCGGTCAGCGAACCGGCCTCCAGCAACTGCTCCCGGATCGCCACCGGCACCTCCGCGCCCGCCGGGCGGATCACCAGCTCGACCGACCCGGAGTCGGTGAACTTCACGGCGTTGGACAACAGGTTGCGCAGCACTTGCAGCAGCCGCTGCTCGTCCGTGTGCAGCGTGGCCGGCAGCTCCGGCGACACCCGCACGGACAGGTCCAGGCCCTTCTCCGCGGTCAGCGGACGGAAGGTGGCCTCCACGTAGTCGACCAGCTGGACGAGCGCGATGCGCGTCGGCGAGACGTCCATCTTGCCCGCCTCGACCTTCGACAGGTCCAAAATGTCGTTGATCAGCTGGAGCAGGTCGGAACCGGCCCCGTGGATCGTCTCGGCGAACTCGACCTGCTTGGGCGAGAGGTTGCCCTCCGCGTTGTCGGCGAGCAGCTTCGCCAGGATCAGCAGCGAGTTGAGCGGAGTGCGCAGCTCGTGCGACATGTTGGCGAGGAACTCGCTCTTGTAGCGCATCGACACCGCGAGCTGCTCGGCACGCTCCTCCAGGACCTGCCGCGCCTCCTCGATCTCGGTGTTCTTCACCTCGATGTCGCGGTTCTGCTGGGCCAGCAGCTCGGCCTTCTCCTCCAGTTCGGCGTTGGACGCCTGCAGGGCCTTCTGCCGCTGCTCCAACTCGGCTGAACGCTCCCGCAGTTGCTCGGTCAGCTCCTGCGACTGCTTCAGCAGCTGCTCCGTCTTGGTGTTCACGGAGATGGTGTTGACGCTGGTCGCGATCATCTCGGCCAGCTGGTTGAGGAAGTCCTTCTGGATCTGGGTGAACGGCGTGAACGACGCCAGCTCGATCACCCCGAGCACCTGGCCCTCGAACAGCACCGGCAACACGATCACCTGCGCGGGCGGCGCCTCGCCGAGCCCCGAGGAGATCTTCAGGTAGCCGCTCGGCGCGTTCGCGACGAGGATCGTGCGCTTCTCCTCGGCGGCCGTCCCCACCAGCGCCTCGCCCGGCCGGAACGACGACGGCATGGATCCCATCGAGTAGCCGTACGAGCCCAGCATCCGCAGCTCGTACAGGTCCGCGTCACCGTCGGCCGGCGGCATCGCCAGGAAGAACGCGCCGTGCTGCGCGGCCACCAGCGGCGGCAGCTCACTCATGATCAGCGACGCGACGTCCTGAAGGTCACGCCGGCCCTGCATCAGTGCGGACACGCGCGCGAGGTTGCCCTTGAGCCAGTCCTGCTCCTTGTTGGCGATCGTGGTGTCGCGCAGGTTGGCGATCATCTTGTTGATGTAGTCCTGGAGCTCCTGGATCTCCCCGGACGCGTCCACGTCGATCTTCAGGTTCAGGTCGCCGCGGGTCACCGCGGTAGCCACCCGCGCGATCGCCCGCACCTGCCGGGTCAGGTTCCCGGCCATCTCGTTCACGGACTCCGTCAGATCGCGCCAGGTGCCGTCCACGTCACGCACGCGTGCCTGACCGCCCAGCTGCCCCTCGGTGCCCACCTCGCGGGCGACCCGGGTGACCTCCTCGGCGAACGACGACAGCTGGTCGACCATCGTGTTGATGGTCGTCTTCAGCTCGAGGATCTCCCCGCGCGCGTCGATGTCGATCTTCTTGGTCAGGTCGCCCTTGGCGATGGCCGTCGTCACCATCGCGATGTTGCGCACCTGACCGGTCAGGTTGGACGCCATGCCGTTCACCGAGTCGGTGAGGTCCTTCCACGTGCCCGCCACACCCGGCACATGCGCCTGACCGCCCAGGATCCCGTCCGTGCCCACCTCACGGGCCACCTTGGTGACCTGCTCGGCGAACGAGGACAGCGTCTTCACCATGGTGTTGAAGGTGTCGGCGAGCTGCTGGACCTCGCCGCGCGCCTCGATCGTCACCTGCCGCGTCAGGTCGCCGTTGGCGACGGCCGCAGCGACCTGGGAGATGTTGCGCACCTGCATGGTCAGGTTCTTGGCCATCAGGTTGACGTTGCCGCTGAGGTCCTTCCAGATGCCCGTGACGCCCGGCACGTGCGCCTGACCGCCCAGGATGCCCTCGGTGCCCACCTCACGGGCCACCCGGGTCACCTGCTCGGCGAACGACGACAGCTGGTCGACCATCGTGTTCACGGTGGTGACGAGCTCCAGGATCTCGCCCTTGGCGTCGACGGTGATCTTCTTCGACAGATCGCCCTTGGCGACCGCGGTCGTCACCTCGGCGATCTGGCGCACCTGGATGGTCAGGTTGTTCGCCATGAAGTTGACGGACTGCGTGAGGTCCTTCCAGGTGCCGGAGACGCCCTGCACCTCGGCCTGTCCGCCGAGCTGCCCCTCCGTACCGACCTCCCGGGCCACCCGAGTGACCTCCTGGGCGAACGACGACAGCTGGTCGACCATCGTGTTCAGGGTGTTCTTCAGCTCCAGGATCTCCCCGCGCGCGTCCACGGTGATCTTCTGCGAGAGATCACCGCGCGCCACGGCGGTGGCGACCTGGGCGATGTTGCGCACCTGGGCGGTGAGGTTGCCGGCCATGCCGTTCACCGAGTCCGTCAGGTCGCGCCACACGCCGGCCACCCCGGGCACCTGGGCCTGCCCGCCCAGCCGTCCCTCGGTGCCCACGTCGCGCGCGACCCGGGTCACCTGGTCGGCGAACGCGGAGAGCTGGTCGACCATCGTGTTGATGGTGTTCTTCAGCTCGAGGATCTCCCCGCGCGCGTCCACGTCGATCTTCTGCGACAGGTCGCCCCGGGCCACCGCCGTCGTCACCTGAGCGATGTTGCGCACCTGCGAGGTCAGGTTCCCGGCCATCGAGTTGACGGAGTCGGTGAGCTCCTTCCAGGTGCCGGAGACGCCGTCCACCCGCGCCTGGCCGCCCAGCCGGCCCTCGGTGCCCACGTCCCGGGCCATCCGCGTCACCTGGTCGGCGAACGACGACAGCTGGTCCACCATCGTGTTCACGGTGTTCTTCAGCTGCGCCATCTCACCGGAGACGTCCACGGTGACCTTCTGCGACAGGTCCCCGTTGGCCACCGCCGTGGTGACCTGCGCGATGTTCCTCACCTGTCCGGTGAGATTCCTGAACGCCGTGTTGACGGAGTCCGTCAGGTCCTTCCAGGTGCCGGCCGCGCCCGACACCTGGGCCTGACCGCCCAGCTCGCCCTCGACCCCGATCTCCCGCGCCACCCGCGTCACCTCGGCGCCGAAGGCCGACAACTGGTCGACCATGCCGTTGACGGTGTTCTTCAGTTCCAGCATCTCGCCGGCCACGTCCACCGTGACCTTCTGCGACAGATCACCGCTGGCCACCGCCGTCGTCACCGCCGCGATGTCCCGCACCTGCGTGGTCAGATTGCGGAACACGGTGTTGACGGAGTCCGTCAGGTCCTTCCAGGTGCCGGCCGCGCCCGGCACGTTCGCCTGGCCGCCCAGCTGTCCCGCGGCCCCCACCTCGTTGGCCACGCGCGTGACCTCGTCCGCGAAGGTCCGCAGCGTCTCGGTCATCTGGTTGATCGTGTCCGCGAGCTGGGCGACCTCACCGCGCGCCGACACCGTCACCTTCTGCGACAGATCGCCGTTGGCGACCGCCGTCGTCACCTCCGCGATCCCGCGCACCTGGGCCGTCAGGTTCCCGGCCATGGTGTTCACCGAATCGGTGAGCTCCTTCCACACGCCGTCCACACCTGACACCTGCGCCTGGCCGCCGAGGATGCCCTCGGTGCCCACCTCGCGGGCCACCCGGGTCACCTCGGAGGAGAACGCGGAGAGCTGGTCCACCATCGTGTTGACGGTGTTCTTCAGCTCGAGCATCTCGCCCTCGACGTGAACCGTCACCTTCCGCGACAGATCACCCTTGGCCACGGCCGTCGTCACCAGCGCGATGTCCCGCACCTGCGCCGTCAGCCGGTAGGCCATCGTGTTGACGGACTCCGTGAGGTCCTTCCACGACCCCGACATACCGCGCACCTGGGCCTGACCGCCCAGCTTGCCCTCGGTGCCCACCTCACTGGCCACCCGCGTGACCTCGTCGGTGAACGTCGACAACTGGTCGACCAGGTTGTTGACCGTCCGCCCGACCTTCAGGAACTCGCCGCGCAGCGGATGCCCGGTCCCCTCCGGTGTGTGCGTCCGCAGCTCCATCCGCGGTGACAGATCACCCTCGGCGACCGCCGACAGCACCCGTCCGACCTCGGAGACCGGGCGCACGAGGTCGTCGACCAGCGCGTTCGAGTTGTCGACGGCGGTCGCCCAGGATCCCTCGCAGGCCCCCGTCTCCAGCCGCTCGGTGAGCTTCCCCTCACGCCCCACCATGCGCCGCACACGGGACAGTTCACCCGTGAGATGCAGGTTGCGGTCCGCCACCTCGTTGAAGACGGCAGCGATCTCGGACATCACGCCGTCGCCCGAGACCGTGAGCCGCTTGCGGAAATTCCCGTCCCGCATGGACACCAAGGCCACCAGCAACCGGTCCAAAGCTGCCGTGTCCACGACAGTGGTGCCACCGCGTGGAGTTCGTGGCCTGCTCAGAGACTGTCCGCCTTTCGCGCGCGCCTTAGTGCCCCGCGTCGCTGCGCCAGACTCCACTTGTCCCTCCCGCAGGGGTCGACCGTTACCGCTGTGCCTGGGTGCTGCTCGTCGTCGTTGCTCGTACCCACCGGTAATCCGCCCGATGGAACCGGACGGGCCCGGAGGGCTGCTGCCCCCTGAGCCCGGAAGACACTCCGTCTGCCCGGACCTTCACAGGAAGCCTGCCCAGTGTTTCACCCTTGCCGAACCAGGCCATAACAGTTCGGCAGCTTCGCACACGGTCCGCACACCCTCGGGCGGAAACACCGGCGACCGGCATCCGCCCGGCCCCGGAAGGTAAGTAACCTTGCATGCGGCTGTCCAGCCACACCGGTCCGACCGGTCTGGGCGGTGGCACGAACACGAGCGGGCATCGGAGGGGCGGCCGCACACATGACCACCGGACTGATCCCGGGGGGACAGACCCCGGACCCCCGGCCCACAGGCGCGCGCCCGCCCCGGCAGCGGCGCGACCTGGCCGGTCAGGGGGCCCTGTCCGCAGACAACCGGCCGAGGAGTTCTGTGATCACCGCGCGCGCGGCCGCCAGCTTCGAGCCCGTCGGGCGATCGGTGGCGACCGCCCGGTCCTTCGTCCGCGACACCCTCCAGGGCTGGGGTTTCGCCGACATCATCGACGACGCCGTCGTCCTCACCAGTGAGCTGGTGACCAACGCGGTCGTCCACGCCGGCACCCACGCCGACGTCCTGTGCCTGCGCAGCGACGACGGCGTCCGCATCGAGGTGGCCGACCGGTATCCCGAACGCGAGATCCCGCTCCAGGGCTCCCTCGCCACCATGGGCAGCCCCGACCGCGAAGGCGGCCGTGGACTCCAGCTGTGCGCCGCCATCGCCGGCCGCTGGGGCGTCGAGTACACCCCCACCCATAAACAGGTCTGGTTCCAACTCGACCTCCCCGACCGCCCCGTGGGCACCCGAACGGCCGGCCCCTCCCTCCCGGCCGACCTCCTCCCGCTCGCCGACAGCCGGGTCCGCGTCGCGGTCGTCCAGATCGACCGCACGGGCGCCATCTCCGCCTGGAACGAGGACGCGGAGGAGCTCTTCGGCTACTCCGCCGACCAGGTCACCGGCAAGCCCCTCACCGATCTCGCGGCCTGGCCGCACACCCCCGGCACCAGCACCGGCATCGTGGAGGCCCTCCAGCTCTCCCGCTGGGAGGGCAGCTACGGCATCCGCGGCGCCGACGGCCGCGTCATCCCCGTCTACGCCTCCCACCTCCGCGTCCGCGACACCGACGGCGAGCCCTCCACCGTCTGCCTGCTCGTCCGCGACCACGAACGCGCGGTCCTGCAGACGCCGTCCCGGGTCCCGGCCACCGACACGGGCACGGGCTCCGACGGCCAGAGCACGGACCCCTTCGAGGTGTTCATCGGCTCCCCCGCGCCGGACGACCTCGACGGCCTCCTCCAGCGCACCGTGGAACGCGCCCGCGACATGCTCGACGCCGACTCGGCCTTCCTCCTCCTGGCCACCGACGACGAGACGGAGCTCGAGGTCCGCGCCTCCACCGGTCTGCCCTCGGCCCGCCAGCGCTTCGCGCGCGTGCCCGTCGAGGCGGGCCCCGGCCGCTACGGCTCGGCCCGCATGCCGGCCGTCCACGAGGACCTCCTGGCCGTACCCGGCGCCGTCCCCCTGCTGAGCGGCACGGGCATGCGCTCGGTCGTCACGGTCCCGCTGAAGGTCGAAGGCCGCCTCACGGGCTCCCTCGGCGTGGCCGCCGAAGCGGCGGGCCGATACTCCAACGAGGAGGCCCTGCGCCTGCAGTTCGCGGCCGACCGCATCGCCCTGGCCGTGGAGTCCGCCCGCCTGGGCGAGCTGGAACGCCTGCGCCGCGGCTCCCTGAGCTTCCTCGTCGAGGCCTCCGACCTCCTCGCGGGCACCCTGGACCGCGACCAGACCCTGGCCCTGATGGCGCAGATGACGGTGCCGACACTGGCCACCTGGTGCGCGGTCTACACGATCGCCGACCAGGCCTCCGACCCCTACCTGTCGTACGTCCTGCACGAGGACGAGGAACTCATCGACGGCATCAAGTCGTTGCTCTCGAAGATCGCACCGCCGGACCCGGTCCCCACCCCCGGCGCCCGCGTCTGGGCGGCCCCCGCCGAGGCCGCGCACGACGCGGCCCTGCGCAGCTCCATGCGCAGCCTCGGACTGACCGGCGGCCCCACCCACCAGATCGCCTCGGGCATCGGCCCCACACTCGCCACAGCCTCCGCCGTCGGCGGCGAGACCGTGGTCCTCCCGCTGGTCGCCCGCAACCGCGTGATCGGCATGCTGACCCTCGGCAAACCCACGGACGAACACTTCCGCCAGGAGATCCTCGAACTGGCCGAGGACCTGAGCCGCAGAGCGGCCCTCGCTCTCGACAACGCCCGTCTCTACTCCGAGCGCACGGCCATCAGCCAGGCCCTCCAGCGCAGCCTGCTGCCCCCGGAACTCCCCTCGATCGACGGCGTCGAGGTGGAGGTCATCTACCGCGCGGCCGGCGAGGGCAACGAGGTCGGCGGCGACTTCTACGACGTCTTCCCGATCAGCGACGGCGCGTACGGCTTCGCCATCGGCGACGTCTGCGGCACGGGCCCGAACGCCGCCGCGGTGACGGGCCTGGCCCGGCACGCGCTCAGACTCCTGGCCCGGGAAGGCCTGAGCGGTCCGGCCGTCCTGGAGCGCCTGAACTCCGCCATCCTCGACGAGGGAGCGCGCAGCCGCTTCCTCACCCTCCTGTACGGCGAGATGCGCCCACAGGAGGACGGCAGCGCGGAACTGAAGTTGGTCTGCGCGGGCCACCCGCTCCCCCTGCGCCTCCGCCAGGACGGCACGGTCGAGCCGGCCGCCGAACCCCAGCCGCTGCTGGGCGTCATGGAGGACCTGGAGCTCTACGAGCAGACGGTCACCCTCGACCCGGGCGACGTCCTGCTCTGCGTCACGGACGGCGTCACCGAGCGCCGCGAGGGCACCCGCATGCTGGGCGACGACGGTCTCGCCGACGTCCTCACGACCTGCACGGGCCTCACGGCCGGCGCGGTCGCCGCCCGCATCATGCGCGCCGTGGAGCGCTTCGCGTCCGACGCCCCTTCCGACGACATGGCGATCCTGGCGATGCGCGTGGCCTGAGAAGACCGCCGGACATGAGAAAAGCCCCCGCCCGAACGGGCGGAGGCTTTTTTCGTGGAGCCCCCTAACGGAATCGAACCGTTGACCTTCTCCTTACCATGGAGACGCTCTGCCGACTGAGCTAAGGGGGCTGGTCACTTTTCGAGGTTTCCCTCGCGGCAACGGAATAGAGCATACCCCGAACAAGCCCGTGTTCTCAAACTCGTTCAGGAGGCGGCCCGGAGCAGTCGGTAGAGCGCCTTTCGGGACGGCGACAGCGGCCTGGACACCCGCAGTTGCGCCCGCCTCGGCGCGGCCAGGCCGACTGCGCCGGCGATCGCCAGGGACGCCGGCGCGGAACATGAGCTCCAACCGGCGCACAACAAAAAAGGGTTGGGATCCGAACCGAAGTTCGGATCCCAACCCTTTTGAATGATTGTTCGGCGGTGTCCTACTCTCCCACAGGGTCCCCCCTGCAGTACCATCGGCGC